>NZ_JBHUXV010000007.1:0-159743 GCF_042669125.1 Streptomyces sp. NPDC057253
CTGTACGACCGTCACGGCGGCCGGCGCGCGCGGGCTGCTCTACGGCTTGTTCCACGTCGTACGGCTCGGGGAGGCCGCGTTCCTCGAAGAGGCCGAACCCGAGCACCACGGGCCCGAGTTGGCGCTGCGGATGCTCGACCACTGGGACAATGTGGCCGTGCACCCGGTCATGGGGCAGGTGGAGCGCGGGTACGCCGGAGGGTCGCTGTTCTGGGCGGACGGACGGGCTCGCGGGGACCTGGAGCGGGTGCGGCGGTACGGCAGACTGCTGGCGGCCTGCGGGATCAACGCGGTGGCGGTGAACAACGTCAACGTGCACGCGGCGGAGGCCCGGCTGCTGACCGACCGGATCGGTGAAGTGGCGGACTTCGCGGACGCGTTGCGGCCGTACGGCATCCGCACGCATCTGTCGGTGACCTTCGCCGCGCCGGTCGTGCTCGGCGGGCTGGGGACGGCCGATCCACTCGACGCCGGGGTGCGCGCGTGGTGGGCCTCAGCGGCCGCGCGGGTCCACGGGCTCATCCCCGACTTCGGCGGGTTCGTCGTGAAGGCGGACTCGGAGGGGCAGCCGGGGCCGTTCGCGTACGGGCGCAGTCACGCGGACGGCGCGAACATGCTCGCCGCCGCCCTCGCCCCGCACGGCGGCACGGTCCACTGGCGGGCCTTCGTGTACGACCACCGCCAGGACTGGCGGGACCGCACGACGGACCGGGCGCGGGCGGCGTACGACCATTTCGTGCCGCTGGACGGGGAGTTCGCGGACAACGCCGTCCTCCAGGTCAAGCACGGGCCGATGGACTTCCAGGTGCGGGAGCCGGTCTCACCGCTGATCGGGGCGATGCCGGGGACACGGCTCGCGGTGGAGTTCCAGGCCACGCAGGAGTACACCGGGCAGCAGCGGCATGTGTGCTGGCTCGGGCCCATGTGGAGCGAGGTGCTGCGGTTCCGGATCGCCGAGGGGTCCTCGGTGGGGGCCTTGGCGCGGGGTGGGCTCGTCGCCGTGTCCAACGTCGGGGACGACCCGTTCTGGACGGGTCATCCGCTGGCCCAGGCGAACCTGTACACCTTCGGCCGGCTGGCCTGGGAGCCGGGTGCCGATCCGCATCGCGTCCTCGACGAATGGATCCGGCTCAGCTTCGGGCCGGGCCCCGCGGCGGGCCTGCGCGCGATCCTGGACGGTTCGTGGCGGACGTACGAGAAGTACACCGCTCCCCTCGGGGTGGGCTTCATGGTGCAGCCGGGGCACCACTACGGGCCGAGCGTCGACGGCTATGAGTACAGCCCGTGGGGGACCTACCACTTCGCCGACCGTGACGGCGTCGGCGTGGACCGGAGCGTGGCGAGCGGGACCGGGTACGCCGGGCAGTACGCCAAGCCGTGGGCCGAGGTGTACGAGTCGCCGGAGACCTGCCCGGACGAGCTGCTGCTGTTCTTCCACCACGTGTCCTACGACCACATGCTGAAGAGTGGGAGGACGGTGATCCAGCACATCTACGACACGCACTTCGAGGGCGTGGCGGAGGTGGAGACGGCCCGGGAGGTGTGGGCCTCGCTGGCGGAGCTGGTGGACCCGGCGCGCCACGCGCGGGTGAGGGAGCGGTTCGAGGAGCAGCTCCGCAGTGCCCGTGAGTGGCGCGATCAGGTCAACAGCTACTTCTTCCGGAAGTCGGGGGTGCCGGACGGGCGGGGGCGGAGGATCTACTGAAGCCGCAGGACCGCCACGCCGAGCGGGTCGAGGATCAAGGGCTCAGCTGCTCCGACCCGCTTGCCGGTGAGCAGGTCGGTGGCGTCGGCGTGGGCCGTCAACTGGACTGGTTCGGCAGTGTGGTTGAGGAGGAAGAGGAGCCGGGTGCCGTCGGGAGCGACCCGGTTCGCCGTCTCCACGCCCTGGTGCCCGGCGTAGGGGCCGATGAGGTCGTGCCGGGCCAGGACGCGGCGGACGACCTGGTCCACGCCGGGCTGGTCGAGGGCGGTGGCGACGTACCAGCCCTCGCCGTCGCCGTGGGCGTTGCGGGTCACGGCGGGGGTTCCCGCGTAGAAGTCGGAGCCGTACGTGGCGACCGCTTCGGCTCCCCTGAGCTGCACGATCTCGAAGACCAGCCGTCCCGCCGACCCGATCTCGGGGATCGGCTGGGTGAACTCCGCCCGACGGGCGTCCCATTCGTCGATCCGGATGCCCATGAGGGGGGCGAGCGGGCCGGGGACGTCGGTGAGGAAGGCGCGGTCGTGTGCGTCGACGCGGCCGGAGAGGAAGGTGGCCAGGACCGTGCCGCCGCGGTCCGCCACCGCCTCCAGACGGGCGGCGAGGTCGCCCTTGACCATGTGCAGGGCGGGGGCGAGGACCACGTCGTAGGGGGTGAGGTCGGCGGTGTGCGGGACGACGTCCAGGTCGGCGCCCGCCTCCCGGGCGGCCCGGTAGTAGGCGTGCACCACGTCCTGGTACTTGACCAGGCGGGAGGGGCCGTCGGAGATCTCCAGGGCCCACCAGCTGTCCCAGTCGAAGACGAGCGCGGTGCGGGCGGGGGTGCGGGCGCCGAGGGACGCGTCGCCGAGCAGTGCCAACTCCTCGCCCAGCGCGGCCACTTCCCGGAAGACCCGGGTGTCGTCACGGCCCGCGTGGCCGATGACCGCCCCGTGGTACTTCTCGCAGGCTCCTCGGGACGCGCGCAGCTGGAAGTAGAGCGCCGCGTCGGCTCCGTGGGCGATGGCCTGGTAGGTCGCCAGGCGCAACTCCCCCGGTCTGCGCAGGGGGTTGACGTCCCGGCAGGCCGTCGTGGAGGGGGTCTGCTCCATCAGCCAGAAGGGGGCGCCGTCCTTGAGGCCCCGCATCAGGTCGTGGGCCAGGGCGGGCCAGGTGGGCGGGGCGTCGAGGGGCGGGTAGCTGTCCCAGGACGCGAAGTCGAGGTGGGGCGCCCAGCGGTGGTAGTCGAGGGGGCGAAACATGCCCATGAAGTTGGTCGTGACGGGGGTGACCGGGTCGTGGGCGCGGATCACCTCCTTCTCGGCCAGGAAGCAGCCGAGCAGCGCGTCGGTGGTGAAGCGGAAGTAGTCGAGCGTGCTGCCCTGGAAGGCGGTGTGGTCGGGGCCCCGCCAGTGCTCGGTGAGGGCGCTGGGCGGTTCGATCTCGGCGAAGTCGGTGTAGCGGTGCGACCAGAACGTCGTCCACCAGGCGTCGTTGAGGGCGGCCGGTGTCACGTACTTGTCGCGCAGCCAGTCCCGGAACGCGTCGGCGCACAGCTCGCAGTAACAGACCCCGCCGTACTCGTTGTTGATGTGCCAGGCGAGCAACGCCGGGTGGTCCGCGTAGCGTTCGGCGAGCCGTCGCGCCATCGCCGTGGCGAGTCTGCGGTACACCGGTGAGCTGGGGCAGAAGTTGTGGCGCTGGCCGTAGCGGTGGCGGCGGCCCTCGAAGTCGGTGCGGTTCACCTCGGGGTACTTCTTCGCGAGCCAGGGCGGCAGGGCGGCGGTGCCGGTGGCCAGGCACACCTGTCGGCCCTCGGCCGCCGCCCGGTCCAGGACGCGGTCCAGGACCGTGAAGTCGTAGGTGTCCTCCGCCGGTTGGGTGAGGGACCAGGAGAAGACGCCGACGGTGAGGGTGTCGATGCCGGCCTTGCCGAACAGCCAGTGGTCGGCGTCCCAGACCTCCCGCGGCCACTGCTCGGGGTTGTAGTCGCCGCCGTAGGGGATCCTGGAGCTCGACGGGCTCATGCAGTGAAGTCCTCCTGGGTCTGGGCGATCACCGGGCGGCTGCTGTGCAGCAGGGACAGCAGCAGCGGAGCGGCGAGCAGCGCGGGCAGGGCCTCGGTCAGTACGGCGGTCCCGGCGGCGGTCAGGACGAGCAGCGAGCCGGCGCCGAGGGTGGCCCGGCCGTGCCGGACCAGGAAGTAGGCGGCGAGGCGGGCGGTGTCCCGGGCCCGGAAGGCGAACAGTGCGGTGAGGACGAGCGCGTGCGCGCCCCACAGGAGGGAGCCGACACCGACCGCCGCGAGCAGCACCGCCCACCAGCCGGGCAGGCCGGTGGCCGGGAAGTGGGTGAGCGTGAACGCGATGACCGTGAGCCAGGCCAGCAGCGGGGCCCACAGCTTCAGGGCGGGCACGGCGTTGAGCCGCCAGCCGCGCCAGTAGGCCCGCGCCGGATGCAGGTCGGTGAGGTCGCGGTCGCGGTGGTGGAGGGCGTACAGCGCGGCGGCCGTGGCGGGGCCGAGGGGCAGCAGGCATACGGCGGCGAGGGGCAGGTTCGCGGGATCGGGTGCGACGAGCACCAGCGCGGCCAGGCCCGGCGAGGCGGCGACGAGCAGCAGGACCTCGACGGTGACGAGGGTGTGGACGAGAGCGGCAGCCCGGGAGAGGGAACCCTGCCCGAAGACGGCGGGGGTGCTCAACGGGGTCCCCTTCCCGGCAGGCGGTGCTCGTCGGGGCGTCGGCCGGGCGGCTCGGTGAAGACGCCGGGGGTCACGCGTTCTCCTTCTCGAAGCGTTCGTGCGCCTTGTTGTGCAGGTCGACGAGTTGCTGCATGTTCTTCGCCTTCAGCTCGGCGAGGTGCGCGTCCCAGTCGGACATCGGGCGTTTGCCGAGCACGAACTGGAGGGTGTTCTGGATGGCGGTGTCCTTGAGCGGGGTGTCCCAGAGGGTGGCCTGCTCCTGCTCGAAGGACTGGAGCGGGTGGGCCGGGTCGACGGGGAGTTCCCTGCGCCGGGACATGACGTCCTGGAACTTCTTCTCGTCCGGGCTGAAGTTGGAGGACACCAGCTCCCAGCTGCCGCCGTAGGTGAACACGCCGTTGAAGAAGCCGAAGTCCTTCTGGAGGTCCTTCGGGGCGTCCGGGTCGGAGCCCATGAGGGAGATGCCGGGCTTCAGGGTGTACCTGCCGCCGGACTCGGTGTAAGTGATGCCCTCGACACCCCACTTGGAGAACTTCTGGCCCTCGTCGGAGTACCAGAGCCAGTCCACGAACTGCATCATCGCGACGAAGGTGTCGCTCTTGAGGGCCTTGCTGGAGATCATGATGCCGTTCTCCAGCCGGATCCCGCTCAGCAGGATCGGTCCCGCCGGGCCGAGCGGCACCGGGACCATCTCGATGGTCGAGCCCTTGACCTGTTTGCCCAGGTTGTAGCGGTAGTTCTGCACCAGCTCCTGCGGATTGGCGCTGATCGCATAGGACTTCTCGGCCAGCAGCTTCTGGACGGCCTGGTCGTCCTGCTGGGTGAAGCTCTCCGGGTCGAGGAGCTTCTCGGCGACGAGCTTTCTGAGGTACTCGACCATCTGCCGGTAGGCGTCCTGGGCCGCGGTGAAGACGAACTTCCGGGCCTTGGTGTCGAAGCTGATGTTGTCGTAGTTCCAGCCCGCCTTGACGCCGTACGCCTGGCCGAGATAGCCGAACAACGCCCCGCAGGGGAAGGGGGTGTTGGTGCTCCAGCGGTCGGTCCACGGGTACTTATCCGGGTACTCCGCCTTGAGCGCCTTCAGGACCTCGTACACCTCGTCCCAGGTCGTGGGCAGGGCGAGGCCGTGCCGGTCGAGGACGTCCGTGCGCAGGGAGAGCGAGTAGCCGGACTTGGGCCTCTCGTGCAGGCCGGGCAGCAGGTAGTACTTGCCGTCGGACTGGCGGATGGAGTCGAGTTCGGGTTCAAGCTTCCACTTCCTCACCTTGTCCCGGAAGTTGGGCATCAGGTGGACGTACTCGCTGACCGGCAGGATCGCGCCCGAGGACACGAAGGCGACCTCACCGGGGTGGTACGTCTTCGGGATGATGAAGGGGGCGTCGCCCGCGCCGATCAGGACGCTGCGCTTCTTCTCGTAGTCGGCGAGCGGCACGTCGAGGGGCTTGATGGTGACCCCGGTGCGCCGGGTGACCTCCTTCCAGAACAGCCAGCTGTTCTTGAGGGGGTAGACCGGGTTGTCGTTGTGCAGCATCGAGAAGGACAGCGCCCTGGCCGCCCTGAACTGCTGTCCGGCGCGGTAGTCCTTCATCGCGCCGTTCTGCTTCTTCGACAGGTCCTTGGAGTCGCCTCCGTCGTCACCGCCGCCGCAGCCGGTGAGAGTGGCGAGGCCGGCGAAGCCGGCCGCGGCCAGGATCTGACGCCGTGACAGCTCTCCTGCGTTTTGCACGGGAACTCCCTTGTTCCGTAGGTGAGTTGCTGGGATCAGCCCTTGACCGCGCCGAGCATCACGCCCGAGACGAAGTAGCGCTGGACGAAGGGGTACACACAGATGATCGGCAGTGCGGTGAGCACGATCGTGACGGCCTGGATGCTCGCGCCGACCTGGCTGAGCTCGGCCGTGCCGGCACCCGCGTTGCCGCCTCCGGTGGCGCCCGCGATGAGGTTGCGCAGATAGACGGTGACCGGCATCAGGTCGGAGCGGTCCATGTAGAGGAACGCGCCGAACCAGGAGTTCCAGAAGGACACCGTGTAGAAGAGCACCATGGTCGCGACGACCGCCTTGGACAGCGGCAGCACGATCCTGAGCAGGATGCCGTAGGTGCTCAGGCCGTCGATCTGCGCGGCCTCCTCCAGCTCGGTCGGCAGGCTCTCGAAGAAGGCCTTCATCACCAGCAGGTTGAAGACGCTGATCGCGTTGGGCAGCGCGATGGCCCAGACGCTGTTCTTCAGTCCGAGCTCGGTGACCAGGATGTAGTTCGGGATGAGACCGCCGGTGAAGAACATCGTGAACACCGCGATGCCGACGAGCACCCCGCGTCCCCTCAGGTTCTTCTTGGACAGCACGTAGGCGTAACAGGTCGTCAGGACCATGGCCACGGCGGTCGACACGAGCGTGTAGAAGACGGTGTTGCCGTAGTTCCGCCAGAACATCGAGTCCTGGAACACAATCTTGTACGTGGTGAGGTTGAACCCCTTGGGCCACAGGGTGACTTCACCGGCCCGGATCTGGCGTTCCCCGCTGAAGGACCGGGCGACGATGTTGACGAAGGGGTACAGGGTGACGATCACGACGAGGGTGAGGATCACCCCGTTGACGCCCTGGAAGACCCGGTAGGAGCGGCTCGGCTTCACCACAGGCTGGTCCCCACTGTGCGGCGCGAGAGCGTGTTGGCGGACGTGATCAGGACCAGGCCGATGACCGCCTCGAACAGCCCGATGGCGGCCGCGTAGCTGAAGCTGTTGGACTCGACTCCCGTGCGGTACACGTACGTCGGGATCACGTCGGCGGTTGGATAGGTCAGCGGGTTGTACAGCAGCAGGACCTTCTCGAAGCCGACCGCCATGAAGGTGCCGACGTTGAGGATCAGCAGCGTGATCATGGTGGGGCGGATGCCGGGCAGGGTGACGTGCCAGATCTGCTGCCAGCGGTTGGCCCCGTCGATGCGGGCGGCCTCGTACAGGTCCTCGTCGATGGTGGTGAGCGCGGCGAGGTAGAGGATCGTGCCCCAGCCGGCGGTCTGCCAGATCTCGGAGCCGACGTAGATCGTGCGGAACCACCCGGGTTCCTGGATGAAGCGGATCTCGTCGTGGCCGAGCCAGGCCAGCGCGTGGTTGACCGGGCCGTCGGTGGCGAGCATCTGGAGGGTGAGTCCCGCGACGATCACGATCGACAGGAAGTGCGGGAGGTACGACACCGACTGGACGAACCGCTTCAGCGAGCGCCGGCGGACCTCGTTCAGCAGCAGGGCGAGGACGATCGGGATCGGGAAGCAGAAGACGAGGGTGAGTCCGCCGAGCCACAGGGTGTTGCGGAACACCTGCCAAAACGTCGGGTCGCCGAGGAACATGCGCACATAGCGCAGGCCCACCCAGTCCTCGCCGAACATCGAGCCGCCGGGCTCGAAGCGCCGGAAGGCGATCACATTGCCGATCATCGGCAGATAGCGGAAGACCAGGAAGAACAGCAGCGGCAGCACGGCCAGCGAGTACAGCTGCCAGTCCCGGCGCAGGGCCCGACGCAAGCGGCCGCGCGGTGCCGGTGGGGGGATCGCGGCCGGCGGGTCCTCGACACCGGTGGGTGGAGAGGCCGACTTCATGGAGGTGCTCACGCTCGGTCCTCTCAGGCGGGGGACGGAACCGAAACTTTCGAGCTCTTACCGGTAACTTCGCGGCAACTTAGAGCCACCTAGAAAGCGCTGTCAATGGGTCAGACAGGAGATACCTGGGACAGGAGTGGGGTAGGAACGGGAGGCCGCATCCCGGCCCCCTCCGCAAGTTTCACTGTTTTGACCGACTCATGCGAGGTGTCCTGTGCCTGCGTTCGACCTGCCGACGAACGAGCTGGAGCACTACCGCCCCGATGTCCAGGAACCCCCGGATTTCGACGAGTTCTGGCGTGACACCCTGAAGGAGGCCGCGGACACGGACGTGTTGGGGTCGGTGCGCCCGGTCGAGAGCGGGCTGCGGCTCACGGACACCTGGGACGTGACGTTCCGCGGCTTCGCCGGCGATCCGGTCCGCGCCTGGTACAGCAGGCCGGCGGGAGTGCGCGCGGCACTGCCCGCGGTCGTCGAGTACGCCGGGTACGGCCGCGGTCGCGGCCTCCCGCACGAGCGGCTGACCTGGGTGAACGCCGGGTACGCGCACCTGCTGATGGACAACCGCGGCCAGGGCGACCAGTACGGCAACGGCGGCGCGACCCCCGACCCGCACGCCTCGGCACCGGGCGGACCGGGCCCGGCCGCACGGGGTCTGCTCGACCCGCGCGCCTACCACTACCGACGGCTGATCACGGACGCGGTGCGCGCGGTGACGGCGGTACGGGCACTCCCGGGCGTGGACGGGGGACGGGTCGCGGCCGTCGGCAACAGCCAGGGCGGCGGGCTGGCGCTGGCCGTCGCGGGACTGCTGCCGGACCTGGCGGCGGTCCTGGTCACCGCGCCTTTCCTGTGCGGCATCCGGCGCGCCCTGGACCTCACCGACGCGAGTCCGTACGGCGAGATCAGCGCCTATCTGTCCGTGCACCGGGGCGCGGAGGAGGCCGCGTACCGCACCCTCTCGTACGTGGAGGGCGTCTCCTTCGCCCGCCGCGCCACCGCCCCGGCCCACTTCGGGGTGGGCCTGCGCGACACGGTGTGCCCGCCGAGCGGGGCGTACGCGGCCTTCAACCACTACGGCGAACGAACCGGCGCGGACCCCCGCAAGGAGATCCACGCCTATCCGTACAACGGTCACGAGGGCGGCGACGCGGTACAGGTGCGCCGCCAACTCGACTGGCTGGCCGGGGTGTTGGACGTCAGCCGGTAGCCAGGGTGAACACGTGCAGGTCCGTGTTCCTCGGCAGTTTCACGCTCGCGATCCGCTTGCCGTCCGGTGCGCTGAACGGTTTGGTGGCGAAGACGTACGTCGCCACCGGGTCCCGGTCCGCGCCCGCCACGTTGCGGTAGGCGGCGCGGGCGACGACCTCGTTGCCGTACTGGACGGTGCCGCCGCCTCCCCCGACGGTCCAGTCGGTGAAGGCGAGTTCGACCGTGCCGGTGCTGCCGTCGGTGTAGGTGACGGTGGCCTCGGTCCGCTGGTTGCCGTTCACGGCACTGCCGACGAAGGACAACTGGTCCGCGGGGTCCGGTAGTTGGACGGTCTGGCCGGACCCCGTGGCGTTGTCGGGCCGTCCGGCCGGTGAGTTCGGCCAGGTGAAGGTCAGGCCGGCGACCGTGCCCTGTCCGCCCGGGGTGAGGCCGGCCGCCTCCAGGGCCTGGCGGGAGTAGCTCCAGCCGCCGCCGTCGTAGTCGGCCTCGTCGTGGTCGCCGGAGTCGTCCGAGATCCCGGTGTTGTCGTAGGCGGCGAGGAGGGTGCCGGGTGCGGCGACCGTGAGGGACACCGGCTGTTCGTACGCGGTGCCGTCCGAGGTGACGGCGACCGTGACGTCGTAGAAGCCGGGCGCGGTGCTCTCGCCGGCGCTGAGGGTGATCTCCTGGGAGCCGCCCGCGACCGTGCCCTGTGCGGGA
Organism: Streptomyces sp. NPDC057253; assembly: GCF_042669125.1. NCBI lineage: Bacteria > Bacillati > Actinomycetota > Actinomycetes > Kitasatosporales > Streptomycetaceae > Streptomyces > Streptomyces sp. NPDC057253. The sequence continues at coordinate 9,890 of NZ_JBHUXV010000007.1, forward strand.
GTCGCCGCGACGCCCTCGGGTGCCGTGACGCGGAAGCGGACCTCGGGGCCCGTGCCGTCGCCGCTCAGGGAGAGCGCGCGGACACCGACCTTCGTGCTGCCGCCCGGCGCGATCGTCGCCGCGGTCGGACCGACGCCGATCTGGTACGGCTGCTCGCCCTCCCGGAAGGACGGCGGGGCCGAGGAGGCGCCCCAGGCCGGGTCCGGTGTGCCGGAGAGCGTGTAGTCGAGTCGGCCGCCGTCCCGGACGAAGGAGGCCGGGAGCCAAGAGGCCTGGCTGGTACGGCCGTTGACCTTGAGGGAGTGGATGTACGGGGCGTCGGCGGCGGCTCCCTCCGCGCGGACGGAGATGTCGTTGCCGGTGGGCCGGGTGATCTCGATGCGCGGGAACAGCGGTGACGCGAGGACCAGTTCGGACCTCGACGGCACCTGCGGGTACATGCCCAGCGCGGAGAAGACGTACCAGGCGGACATCGCGCCGAGGTCGTCGTTGCCGGGGATGCCGCCCGGCTGGGTCGACCAGAGCTGCCGCATGGCGGCCCGGACGGTCTCCTGGGTCTTGGAGGGGGCGCCCGCGTAGGCGTACAGGTAGGGGACGTTGATCGACGGTTCGTTGTCCAGCTCGGACTTCTCACCGCCGTTGCCGGTGAAGGCCCAGTCGCCCTGGTCGTCGTGGAAGAAGGCGTCCAGCCGGGCCAGGGCCTTGTCGCGGCCGCCCATCGCGGCGAACAGACCCGCCGGGTCGTGCTGGACCATCCAGGTGTACTGGGCCGCCGTGCCCTCGACGAAGCCGTTGCCGGTGCCCGGGGTGAAGCCGGTGACCCAGCTGCCGTCCGCCTTGCGGTTCGCGATGTAGCCGCCGCTCGGATCGGCGGCGATGTTGAAGGTGTTCTGCCAGTACTGGGACCTCTTCGAGAAGGCCGCCGCCGTGTCCTTCTCCCCCGCCGCGCGGGCCAGCCGGGAGAGCGCGAAGTCGGCGCCGGACATCTCCAGGGTCTCGGCGGCGCCGCCCCAGGCGTTGGAGACGGAGGGCATGTAGTGCAGCTTCAAGTACTTGTCCAGGGAGGGGCGTTGACCGACGGAGAGCACGGGCTTGCCCGCGGCCGACAAGTCCTGCTCGGTGGGGACCGTCGCGGCCCTCACCAGGGAGTCCAGTGCGCCGCGCAGGTCGAAGTCGGTGCCGCCGAAGGCGTGGATGCCGGCCAGGGCGATGGGTGAGGGGTCGCCGTTCATGACGTGGGTGCCGCTCGCGCCGTGCAGCCAGCGGTCCCAGACACCGCCGTTCTGCCGGGCCAGTTCGTACAGGGACTGCGCCACGTCCGAGCCGGTGCGCGCGTCGAGCAGCGTCAGCAGCTGCACCTGGCCCCGGTAGACGTCCCAGCCGGAGAAGGTGCCGTACTGGGCCCGGTGGCCGCGGGCGACGCGGTGCACCTCGTCGTCGCTCCCCCGGTATCTGCCGTCCGCGTCGCTGATGACGTTGGGGTGGAGGAGGGCGTGGTAGAGCGCGGTGTAGAAGGTGGTGCGTTCGTCGTCGGTGCCGCCGCCGACCCGGATCGCCCGCAACCGGTCGCGCCAGGCGCGGGCGGCCGCGTCGCGCACCGAGTCGAAGGAGCGCCGGGGCGGGTTCTCGGCGGCGAGGTTGGCCTCGGCGCCCGCGCGGCTGACGTACGAGATCCCGATCCTGACGCCGACCTGCTCGGTGCCGGGCGCGAACTGCACGTATCCGCCCGCCCCCTTGCCCGCGACGGGCCGCCCGCCCTGGGAGAAGCCGCCGGTGCCGCCGGAGGCCTTGCGGGACCCGGGGGTGAGCTTGTCGTCCTGCCAGGTGCCGGTGGCCGCGAAGGGGCGGTCGAAGTGGGCCGTGAAGTGCAGGGTGTAGTAGGCGCGTTGCCCTTCCGGGTCGAGGTAGCCGCAGAAGTTGCCGGAGGTGACCGAGCCGGAGACCGTACGGGTGTCCGGGTCGATCTCGACCGTCGAATCCGTCGAGCCCACCTCGGAGTTGGCGGTGCGGAACAGCAGCGAGGCGGGCTTGTCGGCCGGGTAGGTGAAGCGGGCCGAGCCGGTGCGGGCGGTGGCGGTCAGGTCGGCGGAGACGCCGGACGCGAGGCCGACCTTGTAGTGGCCGGGCTCGGCCGTCTCGTCGGCGTGGCTGAAGTCGGCCGCGTACACCGCGTCCTTGGTGTCGCTCGCCGGGGACGAGGTGACCTCCCCGGCGAACGGGAGGAGCGGGATGTCGCCGCTGCCGCCCGCGCAGCCCGTGCCGGACATATGGGTGAGGCTGAAGCCGCGGACGCGGGTGGCGTCGTAGAGGTAACCCCCGGGCGCGGCGGTTCTGGTGGCGTCGCCGCGGGTGTTCTCGGGGCTGAAGGAGAACATGCCGAACGGGGTGACGGCGCCCGGGAAGACATTGCCGCCGTTCTTCGTGCCGATGAGCGGGTCGACGTAGGCGGTCGGGTCGTCGACGAGATCCGGGGGTGCGGCGGACGAGGCCGCGAGGGCGGGGGTGGCTCCGGTGACCGCGAGCACGGCCGCCAGCAGCAGGGACGTAGGACGGAAACGCATGACGCGGCCCCTCCTCCTTCGGACGGGTCGCGCACCACAGGTCGCACAAGCCGCAGGGACAGTAGCGTGCGCCACGCGTATCACGGAAGGGTGCGTGCGCCGGTGGGGACGCGCGACGGGCTCACCCGGGCGGTCCAGCCATTTCCCCCAACTGATTTGACATCGTTGTCCGTTGAGGCGGTAGAGTCATGTACAGACCACTCGACAACGTTGTCGCGCGCCACGTCGTCACAAGCCATGCACCATCCGCGTCGGCCACCCACCCCCCTCGTGCCGACCCGGCTCGCGGACCCGGTGGCGCACAGCCCCACCGGGTCCGCCCTGAGCACGGTTTCTGATGGAAACTCAACCGACGCGGCAGGGAAGGGTCGTGGCCGTATCACCACCGGAGCCCGTCACGACGTAGCCGAACGTCGTGCTCTGCCCCGGGCTCAACGAGCCGTTCCAGTTGGCGTTGTGGACCATCACGCCCTGGCCGCTGTAGGTGGCGTTGCCGTTCCAGAGGCTGTCGACCTTCTGGCCGCTCGGCAGGGTCCAGTCGACCATCCAGCCCAGCATCGGTACGTCACCGGAGTTGGTGACGGTGACCTCGGACTGGTAGCCGCCGCTCCAGCTGCCCGTGGTCCTGCGGGTGGCGGTGCAGGTGCCGGGCACGGGTTCGGAAGGATTGCCCGGCTCGTGGATGCCGGTGACCTCGCCGTTGCCGCCGTCGAAGACGACGTCGGAGCAGGAGTAGAAGGTCTCCGCGCTGTCCGAGCGCTGCCAGACCATGTAGATGATGTGGCGGCCGGACTTGTTCGCCGGAAGCTGCCCCGTCCAGGAGTAGTTGGCCTCGACCGTGCCCGGACTGCCGTGCAGCTGCGGGTGGTCGACGCTGAGGAAGGGCTGGGCCTCCATGTCGTCCCAGGTGAGGGTCTTCTTGGGGTCGAAGCCGTCCTTGGTGACGTAGACGTAGAACCAACCCGGGTGCGCCGCCCAGGCGTTGTAGGAGAAGTCGACGGTCCTGCCGGAGGTGAGGTGGGTGAGCGGCCAGTCGTCGCGGGGGGCGTTGAAGCCGGTGAAGTTGGTGTTGCCGCCGCTGCACAGCTGGCCGTCCGGGACGAAGCCGCGGGTGCGGCCGGCGCCGTCGGAGCGGAGCACGGAGAACCAGTTGTAGAACGGCGTGGTGCCGCTGACCTGTTGGGCGTTCTTGCAGGCCGGGTTGACCGGTTTGATCTCACCGGTGTCGGTCAAGGCGTCCTGCCAGCACAGGAAGGTGCGGCTGGCGGGTTTCATGGGGGTGCCGTGGGCCTCGGCGGGGCCGCCCGCGGTGAGGACCAGGGTCAGGGCGGGGAGGGTGGCGAGCAGGGAGACGAGGACCAGGAAGAGAGCTCTGGGGCGGGTCACCCTCGGTAACGGCACCCTTGAGGTTATTGTCAGGATCATGACATTCCAGTCCGTTCCTTGGGGGTACGGGCCGTGCGGGTGGGGGGTTTCGGGTGTGGGGGGTTGCGGTGGGGTGGGGGCGCGTATGCGGGCGGGTTCCGGTCCGTCCGCATGGGAGCGCTCCCACCCCACCTTCTGGGGAAGGTAGCGGGATGGGGCGCAGTTGTAAACGCCTGCCGCTTGGGTCGGTGGGGTGGCGTGGTGTCGCCGGTTCGGGTGGCGGGGGCCTGATCTGTGCGAGGCGGGTGGGGGCGGTGTCCAGACTGGCGAAAGCGTGAGTGGCGGGCGCAGGACAAGGTGTGGCCCAACTACGTGCGCGGCAGGGTGCGAGACGCACTGGAGGCCGCGGTGATCGAGCCGTACGAAGTCGTGTGCGGGCAATGTGTCGTGGTCGACGAGCGCAACAGACCGAAGCCCGACCTGATCGTCTTCGACCACCGGGGCTTGGACTTCTTCGGGACCGAGTGCGTGCCCGTCGGACAGGTCGCGCTCGTCGTGGAGGTCGTCTCTCCCTGTTCCCGCCAGGACGACCGCGTGCGCAAACCGGCGCTCTTCGCCGCGTGCAAGGTGCCGTACTACTGGCGCGTGGAACTGGAGCGGGACCAGAAGCTCGCGGTGCATGAGTACTGGCTGGACAACGACAAGGTGGTCACGGAGCTGCCGTTCCCTGTCGGAATCGATCTGGACGTACTCCTCGGACGGTCACACCGGGTAGGACGCCTGGAAGGCCAGTCGCTCCTCCGCGCCCTCCCCCACGGCCGTCAGCGTGTCGTCGAGTTCCAGGAACTCCTCCCAGACCGTGCGTCCGCTCTCCTCGGCCAGCCTCCTGACCACCAGGTCCTCCAGCTCCGGGACCCGCTTGTTCTTCCAGATCTTGTCGGCGAGGCTGACCAGCAAGTCTTCGAGGCGGATGTCCGGCTGGGTCCAGGTCGCGTGGGTGGCGGCGAAGCGGGCGAGCTCGGGGGCGACGCCCTGCGCCAGGAGGAGCTGACGGCCCGCCTCCTCGTGTGCGGAGCCGGGGCCGCGGAGTTCGGCGATGTGCGCTGTCTTGCCGAGATCGTGGGTCGCGGCACCGAACAGCACGGCCTCGCGGTCGACTTGGAGCAAGGGGTGGTGCCGCGCGAGCCAGTCGAGGAGCTCGTGGGCCACGTCGTGCACGAGGCGCAGATGGGCGGCGAGGCGGGGCGGGGCGTCGAGGGAACGGAGGAGGCGGACCACCTCGTCGGGGAGAGGGCGGGGGCCGGGGTCGTGGAGGGCTCGGTGCAGGGGGGTGGGGGCGGGGGTGGTCACGGGGCAAGGGTAGGGCGGGGTACGGGAGTTGGGGGGCGTTACGGGGGCTGGGCTGCGTTACGGGGGCTGGGCTGCGTTACGGGGGGCTGCTTCGCCACCTGACGCCGGGTTCCCTGGAGAAGGGCCCCGGCGCGGACACTCGCGTCGCCGTCCTCGCACCGGGCGTCACACCGCGGTCCGTTCGCCCGCGACCGTCTGCTGCTTCACCCCGGGCTCCGTCGTCGCCGGGAGTTCGATCCTGAACTCCGTTCGGCCGGGGGCGCTTTCCACGCTGATGCGACCTCCGTGCGCTGCCGTGATCGCCGCCGCTATCGCCAGCCCCAGCCCGGAGCCACCCGACCTCGCGTCGGGCCGGGAGCGGGAGGTGTCCGCCCGGGTGAAGCGTTCGAAGACGGTGGGGAGGAGGGTCGGGGGGATGCCGGGGCCGTCGTCGCGGACCCGGATCACGCAGTGGTCGTTTGCCGGCTCCACCGAGGCCACCACCCTCGTCCCGGCCGGTGTGTGCATCCTCGCGTTGGACAGGAGGCCCGCCACCACCTGGTGCAGTCGGACCGCGTCGCCGATCACCAACGCCGGTGTTTCCAGGCTCAGTTCGAGCTGCCAGTCGTGGCCGCTGTCCGCCGCCCGCGCCTCCCACACCGCCTCCGCGACCAGTGCCGCGAGATCCACCTCCGAGGTGTGGAGCGGGCGGCCCTCGTCGAGGCGGGCGAGCAGGAGCAGGTCCTCCACCAGGCCCGTCATACGGGCCGACTCCGCCGAGACCCGGCGCCAGGCCAGCACCGGCTCGACGAACCCGGTGCCGCGGTTCATGAGTTCGGCGTATCCGGCGATCGAGGCGAGCGGCGTACGGAGTTCATGGCTGGCGTCGGCCAGGAAGCGCCGCATGCGTTCCTCGCTGCGCCGCGCCTGCTCCTCACTGCGCCGCACGCGTTCCTCACTGCGCATCGCGCGCTCCTCGCTGTGCCGCACCCGCTCCTCGTCGCGCCGCCGTTCGGCGAGGGTGGACTCCATCTGGTCGAGGAGATGGTTGAGCGCGGCGCCGACCTGGCCGGTCTCGCTGTCGGGGTCGGTGTCGCGTGCGGGCACCCGGGTGAGGGCGTCGCCGTGTGCGAGCCGGGTGCGGGACACCTCGGCCGCGGTGGCGGCCACCCGGCCCAGGGGCCGCAGTTGCCGTCGTACGACCACCGCGCAGACACAGCCCGCGACGGCGAGCCCGGCGGCCCCGACCGCCGTCTCGACCAGCACCAGTTCGCTGATCATGCGCTGCGCGTCGCCCAACGGCAGCCCGGCCAGGACCCGTACGCCGTCGCTGTGCAGGACGGTGACCCGGTAGGCACCGAGCCCCGGGACGGTCCGGGTGTGCTGCGAACCGTCGGCGCGCAGGCCCGTCAGGGCGGCACGCTGGGCGCCGCTGAGATCCCGTGGCGGCGCGTCCTGGATCACGACCGCCGCGGAGAGGAGGTCACCGTCGCCGTCCAGTCGGGCGGCGAGCATCCCGGCCGGGTGTCCGTTGCCCCGGAGGAAGCCCAGATAGGCGCTCGACTCCGGGTGGAGCGCGGCGCCCCCGAGGCTGGCTTCGGCGGCGTCCACGACCCTGTCGTCGAGTTCGCCCATGACGTAGGCACGCTGGAAGAGGGCGGTGGCCAGGGCCGTCGCCGCACACACGACGACCAGGGTGGCGCCGACGAGAAGTAGCAGCCGGGTGCGGATCGCGCGCGTGCGCAACAGTGGCCGAGTGGTGCCATTCATGTACCGATCGTGTCCCCGTCCGCTGAGGGAACCCTGTGTTCCACCTGAGGGTGGGTGATGTCCTGGGGCGTTTCCGCCCAGGAACGACGAGAGGGCCGTACCCCCGCCAACCGGGAGTACGGCCCTCTCGCTCAGGACTACATGCGAAGGACTACTTGCGGATCAGCGACCGCAGCACGTACTGCATGATGCCGCCGTTGCGGTAGTAGTCGGCCTCACCGGGGGTGTCGATGCGGACGACCGCGTCGAACTCGACGCCCGTGTCGGTGGTGACCTTGACCGTGCGCGGCGTGGTGCCGTTGTTCAGCTCCTCGACACCGGTGAAGGAGAAGGTCTCCTCGCCGGTCAGACCGAGCGTCGCGGCGGACTGGCCCTCGGGGAACTGGAGCGGCAGGACGCCCATGCCGATGAGGTTCGAGCGGTGGATGCGCTCGTACGACTCGGCGATGACGGCCTTGACGCCGAGCAGCGCGGTGCCCTTGGCGGCCCAGTCGCGGGACGAGCCGGAGCCGTACTCCTTGCCCGCGAGGACGACCAGCGGGATGCCCTGTTCGATGTAGTTGCGGGAGGCGTCGTAGATGAAGGAGACCGGGCCGCCGTCCTGGGTGAAGTCGCGGGTGTAGCCGCCCTCGGTGCCCGGCGCGATCTGGTTGCGCAGGCGGATGTTGGCGAACGTGCCGCGGATCATGACCTCGTGGTTGCCTCGGCGGGAGCCGTAGGAGTTGAAGTCACGACGCTCCACACCGTGCTCGGTGAGGTACTTGCCGGCCGGGGTGTCGGCCTTGATGGCACCGGCGGGCGAGATGTGGTCGGTGGTCACCGAGTCGCCGAGCTTGGCGAGGACCCGGGCGCCGGTGATGTCGCTGACCGGCGTGGTCTCCATCGTCATGCCCTCGAAGTACGGGGGCTTGCGGACGTACGTCGACTCCGCGTCCCACTCGAAGGTGTTGCCGGTCGGGATCGGCAGCGCCTGCCACTGGGCGTCGCCCGCGAAGACGTCGGAGTAGGACTTGTTGAACATGTCCTCGCCGATGGCGTTGGCCACGACGTCGTTGACCTCGGCCTCGGACGGCCAGATGTCCTTCAGGTAGACGGCGTTGCCGTCCTGGTCGACACCCAGCGCGTCCTTGGTGATGTCCACCTTCATGGAGCCAGCGAGGGCGTACGCGACGACCAGCGGCGGGGAGGCCAGGTAGTTCATCTTGACGTCGGGGTTGATACGGCCCTCGAAGTTCCGGTTGCCGGAGAGGACCGAGGTCACCGCGAGGTCGTGGTCGTTGACGGCCTTGGAGACCTCCTCCGGCAGCGGGCCGGAGTTGCCGATGCAGGTGGTGCAGCCGTAGCCGACGAGGTTGAAGCCGACCTTGTCGAGGTACGGGGTCAGGCCCGCCTTGTCGAAGTAGTCGGTGACGACCTTCGAACCCGGGGCGAGGGTGGTCTTGACCCACGGCTTGCGGGTCAGGCCCTTCTCGACCGCCTTCTTGGCCACCAGCGCGGCGGCGACCATGACGTACGGGTTCGAGGTGTTGGTGCAGGAGGTGATCGCGGCGACCGTGACGGCACCGTGGTCGATCTCGTACGTCGAACCGTCGGGGGCGGTCACCGTGACCGGGTTGGACGGGGCGCCGTTCGGGGCGACGGCCGGGGCGTCGGAGGCGGGGAAGGACTCCTTGCCGGCCTCGTCGACGTCGTCGACGTAGTTGCGGACGTCCGTCTTGAACTGCTCGGCGGCGTTCGCGAGGACGATGCGGTCCTGCGGGCGCTTCGGGCCGGCGATCGAGGGGACGACCGTGGAGAGGTCCAGCTCCAGCTTCTCGGAGAAGTCGGGCTCGGCCTTCGGGTCCAGCCAGAGGCCCTGCTCCTTGGCGTACGCCTCGACGAGCGCGAGCTGCTGCTCGGAACGGCCGGTGAGCTTGAGGTACTTGATCGTCTCGTCGTCGATCGGGAAGATCGCGGCGGTCGAGCCGAACTCCGGCGACATGTTGCCGATGGTGGCGCGGTTCGCGAGCGAGGTGGCGGCCACGCCCTCGCCGTAGAACTCGACGAACTTGCCGACCACGCCGTGCTTGCGGAGCATCTCGGTGATGGTCAGCACGAGGTCGGTGGCGGTGGTGCCGGGCTTGAGCTCACCGGTCAGCTTGAAGCCGACGACACGCGGGATGAGCATGGAGACCGGCTGGCCGAGCATCGCGGCCTCGGCCTCGATGCCGCCGACGCCCCAGCCCAGCACACCGAGGCCGTTGACCATGGTGGTGTGCGAGTCGGTGCCGACGAGGGTGTCGGGGTAGGCCTGGCCGTTACGGACCATGACCGTGCGCGCCAGGTGCTCGATGTTGACCTGGTGGACGATGCCGGTGCCCGGCGGGACGACCTTGAAGTCGTCGAAGGCGGTCTGGCCCCAGCGCAGGAACTGGTAGCGCTCGCGGTTGCGGCCGTACTCCAGCTCGACGTTCTGCGCGAACGCGTCGTGGGTGCCGAACTTGTCCGCGATGACGGAGTGGTCGATGACCAGCTCGGCCGGGGAGAGCGGGTTGACCTTCGCGGGGTCGCCGCCGAGCTCCTTCACGGCCTCACGCATGGTGGCGAGGTCGACGACACAGGGCACGCCGGTGAAGTCCTGCATGATCACGCGGGCCGGCGTGAACTGGATCTCCTGCGACGGCTGGGCCTGGGAGTCCCAGCTGCCGAGGGCGCGGATGTGGTCGGCGGTGATGTTCGCGCCGTCCTCGGTACGGAGCAGGTTCTCCAGCAGAACCTTGAGGCTGTACGGCAGGCGGGCCGAGCCCTCCACCTTGTCCAGCCGGAAGATCTCGTACGACTCGTCGCCCACGCTCAGCGTGGCGCGGGCGTCGAAGCTGTTCGCCGACACGACAGTCTCCTTCATTTCTGTGCGCTTACCACCGCATCCTGCCGCCACGCCGTCTTGGCCGATCCGCTAAGGTAAGGCTAAGTTAGGTATGCCTTACCGCCGGGCTCGGGCGGACGCGTGCTGCTGCGGTACGCCTCGGCAGATATCTCGATGTCGAGATAACTCTAGTACATGAGGCCGGGATGGTCATGCCCGGCCCCGCTGTGATGTCCTGAGCGGCATGCCTGACGGATGGGAATGGGACCCGACCCTCTTCCGGGGCAGCGCGGCGCACTACGAGCGCGGCCGACTGCCGTACGCCCCGGGGTTCGCCGAAACCCTGGTGGAGGTCCTCGGACTGGACGGCCGGGGGCGGCTCCTCGACGTGGGGTGCGGGCCGGGCATCGTGCTGCTTCCGCTGGCCCGGTACTTCACCGAGGCGGTCGGCCTGGACCCCGACGAGGACATGCTGGCCGAGGCGGCGCGGCAGGCGGAGCGCCGCGGGGTGACGAACGCGCGCTGGGTGCCGGGGCGCGCGGAGGACCTGCCGGCCGGGCTCGGCACGTTCCGCGTCGTGGTGTTCGCCCAGTCCTTCCACTGGACGGACCGGGACCGGGTCGCCGCGACCGTGTTGAAGATGCTGGAGCCGGACGGCGTCTTCGTGCACATCGGCGACGACAAGGACGCGCCGGCCGCCACCACACCCCTGCCGCTGCCCGCTCCCCCGTACGCGGAGATCGGCGAACTGGTCCGCCGCTACCTGGGCCCGGTGCGGCGCGCGGGGCAGGGCGTGCTCGTCAACGGCACGCCCGGCCGGGAGGACCTCGTCCTGGAGCGGGCCGGGTTCCAGGACGTCGAGCAGCACGTCGTACCGGCCGGCCAGGTGGTCGAGCGCACCGCGGACGATCTCGTGGCCTGGACGTTCTCCCGCTCCGACGCCGCACCCCACCTCTTCGGCGACCGGCTCGCCGACTTCGAACGGGACCTGCGCTCGGTGCTCCGGCAGGCCTCGCCCGATGCCCGGTTCGCGGAGCACCTCCCGCCCACCCGGATCATGATCTGGCGCAGGCCGCGCCCCACAGGCTGACGAGCCGTCAAGCCGGCACCCATCACTTGGCCGAGCCGGGGTATGCGAACGGGGTCGACAGCACACGACCGACCATGACGGGAGGCCCCCATGCCGCTCACGTTCCGCAAGAGTTTCCGGATCCTTCCCGGGGTGCGGCTGAACATCAACCGGCGCTCGTGGTCCATCACGACCGGCGGCGGCAGCCACGGACCGAAGCACACCCACAGCAGCACGGGACGTCGTACGACATCGGTTGATTTGCCCGGACCTTTCGGGTGGCGTCGGACCCGTACCGCCAAGCGCCACTGACGTTCCCTCAGGTCTACGCGGGTCTCTCACCCGAACGGACCCCTCGGAATGCGCCATCTCATATCTGAGATAGCCTCAACCTCATGGCAGACGACTACCTCGTACGCATCGGCAAGCTCATCCGTGACGCCCGGCAGCACCGGGGCTGGACACAGTCGCAGCTCGCGGAGGCGCTCGGCACCAGTCAGAGCGCCGTCAATCGCATCGAGCGCGGCAACCAGAACATCAGCCTTGAGATGATCGCCCGTATCGGTGAAGCACTGGACAGCGAAATCGTCTCGCTGGGCTACGCGGGCCCGATGCATCTGCGGGTGGTCGGCGGGCGCCGGCTGTCCGGCGCCATCGACGTCAAGACGAGCAAGAACGCGTGCGTGGCCCTGCTCTGCGCCTCGCTCCTCAACAAGGGGCGCACGGTGCTGCGCAGGGTCGCCCGCATCGAGGAGGTCTACCGGCTGCTGGAGGTGCTCGGCTCCATCGGGGTGCGGACGCGGTGGATCAACGACGGCGTCGACCTGGAGCTGGTCCCGCCCGCCGAGTTGAACATGGCGGCGATCGACGCCGAGGCGGCCGTCCGCACCCGCTCGATCATCATGTTCCTCGGTCCGCTGCTGCACCGCATGGACCGCTTCAAGCTGCCGTACGCCGGCGGCTGCGACCTCGGCACCCGGACCATCGAGCCGCACATGATCGCGCTGCGCCGGTTCGGTCTGGAGGTCGCGGCGACCGAGGGGCAGTACCACGCCCGGGTGGACCGGGCGGTCCGCCCCGACCGCCCGATCGTGCTGACCGAGCGCGGTGACACCGTGACGGAGAACGCGCTGCTCGCGGCCGCCCGCCACGACGGCGTCACCGTCATCCGCAACGCCTCCTCCAACTACATGGTCCAGGACCTGTGCTTCTTCCTGGAGGCGCTGGGCGTCAGGGTCGAGGGCATCGGCACCACCACGCTCACCGTGCACGGCGTGCCGCGCATCGACGTGGACGTCGACTACTCCCCCTCCGAGGACCCGGTCGAGGCGATGAGCCTGCTGGCCGCGGCGGTGGTGACGGAGTCGGAGCTGACGGTGCGCCGGGTGCCGATCGAGTTCCTGGAGATCGAGCTCGCGGTCCTGGAGGAGATGGGGCTCGACCACGACCGTACGCCGGAGTACTTCGCCGACAACGGCCGCACCCGCCTCGTCGACCTCACGGTCCGCCCCTCCAAACTGGAGGCGCCGATCGACAAGATCCACCCGATGCCGTTCCCCGGCCTGAACATCGACAACGTCCCGTTCTTCGCGGCGATCGCGGCGGTCGCGCAGGGCCAGACGCTCATCCACGACTGGGTCTACGACAACCGCGCGATCTATCTGACGGACCTGAACCGGCTCGGCGGCCGCCTCCAGTTGCTGGACCCGCACCGGGTCCTGGTCGAGGGCCCGACCCGCTGGCGCGCCGCCGAGATGATGTGCCCGCCGGCCCTGCGCCCCGCCGTGGTCGTCCTGCTGGCGATGATGGCGGCGGACGGCACGTCGGTGCTGCGCAACGTCTATGTCATCAACCGGGGTTACGAGGATCTGGCGGAGCGGTTGAACTCGGTGGGGGCGCAGATCGAGATCTTCCGGGACATCTGACGCACAGTTGCCGCCGCACCCCGTCCGACCTGCCATTTAATGGGTCAGGGAGGGGGCGGCGGCATTCCTGGGACTTCGGACCTGCGGTGTGCTGTGGGCCATGCTCCACGGACTCGGGCAGCCGGCCGCGGCCACGCGCAGACCGCGTCGACGGCAGCGCTGCCCGGTATGCCGGCGCGAGGCAGGAGGTGGGAGTACTTTCCGCAGCGTGAAATCGGGGTCGGAGTGCCCCAGGCAGCGCGCCAGGAAGACGACCGATTCGCCGGCCTCCAGTTCCGTGCTCCTGGGACCGCAGTTCGGGTGGATGGCTTTCCGTTCGCGTCCAGTCGCCAGGATCTGTGGGTCCTCGGCCGCCGGTGTTCGGTCTCTGCCGGCGTCTCGGCCGAAGGGGGTGGTCCCGGGGCAGCGTGACCGGCACCGGCGCGAACTGCTCCCTGCGCTGCCGGACGACCTGAGCCACCCTGGCCGACAGCGACACGTCCGGGACCTTGCGCGCCTTGGGGAGCGCGAAGCACAGCTTCGCCCGCACCATCTTGGCCTGCCGCCGGACATGCACGAGTTCCTTCTCGAAGTCGACGTCGTCTGCAGGCCAACCCGACAGGTCCCGGCCTGCCCAACACTTCGCCTGGCCTCCATCAGAACGAGCGGCACCGGCAAGCTTTCAGCGGGATTTGCATCCGCACGACCTCCTCCAGCGCGGAAGCCGACACCTACGTCACAACGCCCTGCCTCAGTGCCACCAACACGGATCCCTGCGCAGCGACAAACCAACCCTGCGCGGGCAGCCAGGTCAGATCTGCCAAGTCGCAGTTGAGTCGGGCCGTCACCGGTGCCTCGCCCGCAGGTCCGAGGAACATCACGGACCCGCCGGTGAAAGCACAGGCCACCACGCCATCACCCCCTTGAACGAGGTGGTGCAGCCGACCACCGGGGCCGTCGCATGTCCTCACCAGACGTGGCATGTCGAGGTTGGACAGATCCCACAGCCGTACTGGGCCGACGACTGCCGCGGTGACCAACAGCAGCATGCCACCATCGACCATCCACGCCACGCGAGTCCCAGGCACCCCGAGTGGCATGGTCAACACTTGACTCTCGTCGAACGGCATGTCGGCGTCCCGGACATCGACGCTGCCGTCGTGGGTGACACTGGCGATCAAACGCCTTCCCGTAGGGTCGGGGGACACGGCGACATCTTGAACCGACACGCCGTGGTCAAACATCTGCATGCCGAGTGCGCCGTCGGGCGCGACGGACACGAGGTGGACCTGGCCGTCGTCCGTGCCAACCGCCAGGAGCATCCCGGCGTCCGGACTTTGGGACCAGGTCATGGAGTTCACCGGGGTGTCCGGCAGATCGAGGAGTTCGCCCGGCTCGGCTTGCGGAGTCACGTCCCACAGGTGGACGGACTCCGGTCCACCGGCGCAGACGAATTGCCTTTCTCCTGTTGAGAAGACGGCCAGGTGCTCGACGAGATTGGCGTCGGTCGGCCAAGTCAGCGGCTGGCCGACTGGTCCTTCCCCTTCCCAGCGCCACAGCGTGAAGTGGCCGTCCCCGGCGGCGCACAGCAGTGCGGATCCATCCGCTGCGCCTGCCGCCGCGAGCTGCTCGATCGGCTCACCGTGCGAGAGGACGATCGGCGACCTCGCGCCTGAAGCCTCGCTTGCCGGCGTCCACGCCCAGACGTCGGCCCCGCCCAGTACCGACGCCGCGACCAGGCTACGGCCCTCACTCAGACTCGCACCGACAACGTGGGTGACAGCCGAGGCGCCCAGCCCGTCTGTCTCGACGGGTGACTCAACCTGCCAGAACCTGGTCATTCCGCCGATGCTGCGGGTGGCCAGCATCGGGCCCTCCTCGCTTGCGCCGAGCGGCAGTACGTTACTGACGGGTTCCCCGACGGGAAGCCGGGTCACCAGATCTGCTCCCGGGCGCCGGTCGACGGCATACACATGGATGATGCCGGTCCAGTCGGCGACAGCAAGCAACGATCCGACCTCGTCCAGGAAGACAAGTGAGCTGATCGGTCCACCGGTGTCGATGCGCGCGATCTCCACCGGTGGGACCGGCGGGCACAGACGGTGCACCGAGACCTGCCCGTAGCTGGTCCCGATGGCCGCGAGAGCGCCGGACCCTGTCGTCGTCAGTGCCAAACGTGACAGCGGCCCCCCTTCTCCCAGGTCTTGTCCACTGTCAACGAGGGGACCCGTGGCTCCGACCCACAGGACGCGAAGGATCCCGTGGAGGTCCACGACGACGCAGCCACTCTGCGCGGTACCTGCCGCCGCTACGCTTCGCAGTTCGGCGCCAAGGTGCAGGGGGTACCCCTGCGGCGGAGTGTTTGGCCAGAACCTCCAGAGATTGACCGTGCCCGCCCGGGTCGCACTGATCACGGCACCCGCCGTTGGAGTACCGGCGAGCGAAGCCAGATGGTCGACGCGGCCGCCCTGGGCGTCGAGTCGCTCCGACGAGGCGCGCAGCGGCCACACGGTCAGGCCGGCCGCCGAGTCGTCGCGAACACACATCAACTTCACACCATGAGGCCCGCCGATCACCATGAGCTGCCTCGGCGGATGATCCACTGGCAATGCATACGACCGACGGCCTGAGGCACCCCTGCCGGCGGCCTTCCAGACAACGATCGAGCCGTCCGACCCGCCGACCGCGATCCGCACGTCCTTCGAGGCATCGCTCCAGGCCGTAAGGATATCCGGCAACTCGCTTCCAGCAGAAGCCAGTTCGAAGGTGGGGCCTAAACGTGCCTGGGTCGCGGCGTCCACTACGACACATCGACCATCCGGCCGCACGAGCAGTGCGGCCGGACCGCCGTGGGGTCCGTGCACGGTGAAGACGAACGAGGTTCTTTCGACAGCTCCCAGCGCGATGGCACTCGGGGCCCCGCCCACCCGCCAGGGAACCGTCCACGGCTGCTGAGCCTCCATCCGGCCCAGAGCACGAACCATGACGTCGGCTCCGATTAAACGGGCATGGAACTGGAACACGGCGATACGCTCCGCGAAGTCAGCGTCCCGCACGTATCCAGCACGTCGGTAGACATGGGCGGCCAACCGGGCACTGGGCCTGGTGAGCCCTGCCATCGGAAGCACGGCACTGTCGGGGTCCGCCGCTGCCAAGCAGGCCGGATCCTCGATCAGCAGGTCCTCAACACGGTTCGCGGCTCGTGCATGCATCAGCAGGTTGACGCGCACGTAGTCGCAAGCCTGCTGCCATTGGCGACCGTTCGGACCGCTGGGCACCTCGGCGAGCAGGGTCTCGTAGAACAGCGTGGCACGTCGCCCCCATCGCCGCCCTTCGAAGTAGCGGGCGAAGGACGCATGGCGCATTGAATACCGCGGTACCAGGTCGCCTGTCTCGTCGAGAAAGAAGCGGAACACCTGTCTCGCCCGCTCGAGGTCGTAGTCCGTTATTTCCCGAGAGCCATGGAAGGCCCGTGCGACCGACAACCAGAGATCGATCGGCAAGCCACCCTGACCGGCCATCGCAATCGGCACCATCAATTCCTTGAGCCACCGTTCGGAGTCCGTGACCCGGCGTTGGACGTCGTACTCGACCCAGCCCTCCAGACGGTCCGGCCATCGCATGCGCGCGCTCCAGCCGTCCTCGAAATCCCTTACCGGCGGAATGCGCAGGAGTTCCTCCGCGATGAACTGGGCAATCAGGAAGTTCCCGTTGGCGCGCTGGACGCCGTCGTCACCGATGACCCCCAGCAGTGCTTGGTCCGTCCACCCTCCACTGTGCCCGTAACCGTGCGGCCTGTCGTCGGCGCGCAGCAAGCTCGCGATGTACCGGGCGACATCGAGATCTGTGAGGTACTTGTCTCTGTCGTCCAGGTCGATGACTTCCGTCGTCGTGCTGCGCAGTTCCTTCGGAAGCCCGTCCAGGGGATCGTCGGAGCGGACCTCCTCCCTGCGTACGCCGATGATCACTCTGGCCCGCCAGCTCACTGCGTTGAGAAGTTCCATCAACTCGTACCACTGGGACGAGTGCTCGTCCGCACGATCTCGCCCGGGCTTCGGCAGCAATGCCTCGTCGACGGCGTCGATGACGATCGTGTAGCTGCGTGACCGCTCCCCGTCCAGCCAGGCAAGCAGCGAGGCCGTAGGGTTCTCGGGATCTGTGCCGGTGACGCCGAATGCCCTGATCAGCTCCGTGGCCAGCTCGTACGGGCCCTTCCTGCTGGCGACAAGAGCCACGTCGATCCCGCAGTCAGGGATCGCGGCCCGCAGATCTCGCGTCAGGTCCCCTTCGCGCAGGCTGCGCAGCACCAGCGCGGACAGCAGCGCCGATTTCCCGGCGCCCGGCATACCCGTAACCGCGCGCAGCCCGTTCGCGGATGTTCGGGTGAACTCGGCGATTTCACCCATCGCCCGTTCACGACCTGTGAAGAACCACTTCTTCGTGCTGATCCGGGAGCCTCGTACTGCGGGCCACCAGTGGCCCGACAGATCCTCCGGTGAGGGGGTTGCGGGGCTTGCCACAACGGCGGTTCCGGACGCTCCGCCGCCGATGGCGACAAGGAGTTCCCGGAGTCCGTCCAGTGTGAAGTTCGGTATGAGGTAGTGCGTCGCCGCCCGGGGAAGAAGAAAACCGGGTATGTCCTCGACCGTGCCGCCCGGGAGCACCACCGGCAGGATGCGAGGTAGCCATTTGTCCCGGTCTTCGGTGAGTTTGTCCTGAAGGATTCCGATCTCGTAGCGGACCCCACGGTGATGTGGCGTGGGCGTCTCGTCAGCCGCAGCCGCTCTCCTGTAGGCAGGGGAGGCCACGACGAGGGTGAAGTGCGTTGTCAGGACCCTTGCTTCCACCCAGCGAGACCACTCGATCCGATCCTTGACCATGTAATCGGCGAAGACCTCGATGCCCGCGTCCCGTTCGAGGATCCTGCACAACTCGCGCACGGCCACTTTGTGTGACTCTGTGTCGTGCGCGTACGACACAAACACTCGGCAACGCCGGGCCGCTCCGATTCCCTCATCCACAACGCTGCATCTCCTCGCTTTGGCCCGGATGTCGGCACGCCCGTTGCGTGCTTTTGAGTGACCGCCTCTGTCCCCCTCAGAGCCGCTGTCGTGTCTGCCGGGTGAGGATGAGGGCAGCGAGCGCGACGAAGACCATCGCGAGCAGGCCGAGGGCGGCGCAGGCCTCGGCGACGTGTGACGCGTCGTGGTTCCACATCGCGTCGGGCGGTCGGCTGCGGAACTGGTTGAGGTCGACGTCCGCACCGAGCGCGGCGACGCCCCAGCGCGTGGGCGCGCCGAGGGACACGGCGGACAACACACCCGTTCCCGGCTCCGAGGCGTCCCCCAGTGGAATCAGCAGACCGGTCAGCACCACCAGACCGGCCACGATTCCCATGAGCACGAACGTCACGCGTTCCAACTGCCGTGAAGTGGCCGAGATCAACAGCCCGAGGCCCGCCGACGCCAGCGCCAGCAAGGGGAGGGCCAGAGCGGGGCCGCTCCAGGCGTGGGGCCAAACGGAAGCGCCCAGTGCCGGAGCCACGGGCGCGGCCTTCCACCACGCGTACCCCACCACGGTCAGCCCGGCCTGCAGAACAACGAGAACGGCAGCAACCAGTGCCTTCGAGACGACGGCCGCACGCGCGGGTACGCCCCACCGGGTCTCGCGTTCGATGATTTCCCGGTCGCCGACCACGGACGAGAACGACACGGCCATGGCAAAGAACGCCGTGCAGATCGTGAGCACCGAGACGACCGTCGGCATGCTGCGATTGGTCTCGGCGGTGCCGCCGAGACCATGGACAGCCGCCCAGCCGCTCAGCAGGACACTCAGGAAGGGGTACAGGATCAGGGGCTGCAGCAGCCGCTGTGGGCGCGCCTGCAGCCGCTTGATCTCCCTCAGGGCCAGCAGGGCCGTCGTGCGGCCGACTCCGGAATGCCGTGCGCCCCTGACCGGACGGGCACGGGATCCGTCCGAGCCGCCACGGTCCGATCCTGTGGTGGGTGTCCGTGCGAGACCTGTGTCCGTCGGAGAGCGCCGCAGCGTCACGTGCCCTTCCCTGAGCCGCTCCATGACGTCCGCATGACGTGTGACGCCGAAGGCGGCGCACAGGTCGTCCGGTGGACCGAAGTACCCCACCCGGCCTCCGTCCGGAGAACCGGTGATGGCCAGGACCGTGTCCGCCAGCTCCAGGTTGGCGGTCGAATGGGTGACCACGACGACCGCGCAGCCGCGCGACGACGCAAACCTGCGCAGCAGGGTCATGATGTCCCGGTCCAGGCCCTCGTCGAGCCCGGAGGTCGGCTCGTCCAGAATCAGCAGGGCCGGCTCGCTCAGCAGTTCCAGCCCGATGGACACCCGTCTGCGCTGGCCGCCCGACAGACGGCGGATGGGCCTGTGCGCGATGCCGTCCTGCTCAAGACGCAGGTCTCGCAGCATGCGGTCGACCTGCTCGGCGCGCCGGACCGGGGTCAGATCCCGGGCCAACCGCAGTCTGGCAGCCATGAGCAGGGTCTCTCGGGCCGTGAGGTCCAGGTGGAGACTGTCCGTCTGGGGGACAAAGCTCACCAGATGGCTCGGTCGCCCTCCGTGGGCCGCCAGCCGACTGCCCGCGAGCCGTAGGTCCCCGTCGGCGTCGGCCATCTCGCCGAGGAGCGCACGGCACAACGTGGACTTGCCCGCGCCCGAAGGACCGATGACCGCCATCACCTGTCCCAGTGGCAGAGAGAAGTCCACGTCGATCAGGCCACGTGGTTCGGGACCGCGGTACAGCGCGCTCAGCCCTTGGCAGGTGAGAGCGTCCGGCGCGGTGGGCAGACGCGTCGACAGCTCGCCCTCGGGACCGACTTCGATGATGTGCGACCCGATGGTGAAGACAGTTCCCGGGCTGAGCGTTGCCACCAGCATCCTGCGCCCGTTCACATACGTGCCGAGATGGCCGCTGAAGTCGCGCAGGACGACGTTGCCACGGGCCGTGCGGCGGACGACGGCATGACGCCCGGCCACGTTGGGGCCGGAGAGCTCGATGTCGGCGCCCGCTCCCGTTCGTCCGATCGTCGTGTCACGGTCGACACTCAGAGGCCACCGGGTCGCAGAGGCGTTGCCACGAGGCCCGGGGACGGCTCGCGGCGCGGTGTTGCGCGGGCCGAGGACGACGTCCACCGACTGTCGTTGCCCATCGGGCGCGGTGCCGGAGCCGTTTCCCAGGAAGAGGTCGACACATGTCCCCTCGCGCCGCAGGAAGACGCGGGAGGGCGCCGACCCGTCCTGTGGCAGGGGCACCGTCAGCCGCCCTGACATTGGTGTGTCGCCCAGCCAGACCTCTGTCTGTTCGTCGTGCAGGCGGAGGGCCCACACTGCCGTGAACATCAGGGTGAACCAGAGCTCCGGAGCACTCGGCGGCACCGGCAGCGTGCTGGTCGCAGCGCTGCCGAAACGCCAGGGCTGGCCGGCTGCGGACAGCAAGCGTTCCCGCCCGTCGATCCGTACCAGCAGTTCGGGGGGTGCGTTCTCATCCGACAGGAAGGCCAAGGCGGCTCCTCACGGCTCGGCGTGGTCGGTCAGTCATCGCGTTCGGGGGACCAGCGGAACAAGTCGAGAAGCCGCCGCAGCCACCTCTTGCGGGGGCCGGCAAAGTCATCCGGCTGATCCCACAGGACTGCGTCGTCCATCTGTCCAAGGGAAATGTCGTCGGCTTGCGGAGGTTCGGCCGAGTTCCGTCCGGCCGTGTCGGAGCCGCGCGGTGGCAACGGCCACCGCACCATGGCGTAGGTGTCGTTGCGTACGTACAGGGTTCCGTCCTCCTTGACCAGGGACTGCCACCCTCTGGCCGTCGGCCGGAGCTGGGCGGCACGCACCGCGGAACGGAGTGCCGGATCGGGCCGGGTAAGCCGGCAGAGCAAACGCACGTCCGCCGAGGGAAGCACGTCCGAGAACATGCGCGGGGTGAGGCCGCGCAACGCCATGCTCTCGTCGAGGCAACGGGCCACCATCAGCGCGGCCTTGTACAGATCGGTGTGTTCGGAGAACCCGTCCGCCCCGGGCACCTGCCAGGGCACCGGTTCACGTGCTGAACGGAAGGGGCTGTTGCCGCTGACGACGTAGGCATCACAGTCCAGGAAGTACACCCGCGGTACGTCACCTAGGCCCGTGGTGAGGATGTTCCGGGGCTGCAGGTCTCCGACCACCACGCCGAGGTCGTGGAAGAACGCCAGGCTCTCCAGGAGATGGCCCAGAGCCGCCAGCTTTCGCGGCGGCGGATAATAGGGGCTGTCGAAGCGGGCGCTGTAATCGGCGTCTTGGACGAGCACGGAAAGATCGCGGGCCTTCCCTGAGTCAGCTTCCTCGAAGAACGCTCGCGGGGCCTCGTTCATCAGGACCCCGATCACGGCACGCTCCCTGCGCACGGCGGTGATCGGCCAGGCGGCGAGGCTGTCCAGGCTTCGCCTCTTCGACGGGGGCAGCCGCTGGCGCCACCACACATGTCTTCGCAGGGCGTCCGGGTCCACCTCCGCGCATATCTCTGGTCGGTACTCCTTGAAAAGCACCGACGCACCGTCCGGCGTCTCGCACCGGAACACCCCGGCCGTGGTCGCTCCGCCCCCCAGCGAGCCGGACCGGTCCACGCGCAGTCGCCTGACGTCGATCTCCCCGTTCTGATGCACGTCAGACTCCGCGTGATGGGCGTGACCAGACGACTGCGACGGTCCGGTCGTCGTTGTTGCCGCGCATCTTCCAATCGACCATGCGCAGGAAGTCGGAGGGCTTGGGCGGCTGGAAGACCACCGAGGCGATCTCCTTGCCCAGGATCTGGGGTTGCACGTCGAGTCCCTTGCCGAAGCCGTCGCTGGCCAGTGCGATCACTTCGTCGTCGGCGAGGGTGGCGTAGCCCGTACGCAGGGTGTCCACGTCGCGGGGCATGGCGTTCGTGCGGTTGTCGTATGCCGGGGAGGAACCCTCTGCGGGAGGGGGATAGAGATGACGCCAGGACTGGCGGGTCACGTTCAGCACCTCGACCCGGGCGTCCCCGACTCCCCCGAAGTACACGTCGAAGCCTCGCGGCGAGCGGTGGCAGACGGCGAACACCAGCGTGGTGGCCGGCGGCCTCGGACCCTGCGGAGAGGTGTCGGCCGGCAGTTCGTAGGCAGCGGCCGCCGCCTGACGCTTGAGGCGGGACGGTTCCAGCAACCGCGCCACGCGCTTCACCGCCTGCTGCGCCCGTTTGTCCCAGTTCGCGGGCTCCGGCGGTCCGTAGCGTGAAATGTGCCGGCTCAGGTCCCTCACGATCTGGGAGGCACCTGTACTGGCCGCCGCGTGCGCGGCCCAGGAACTGGAGACCCCGTCCGCCACCGCGACCACGATCACGGACGAATCGGCACAGCCGGAGAAGGAGTAGGCGTCCTCCCGGTACCGGCCGCGTACCTCGTGGTCGGCGCCCGCCTGCGAGGCGGCGTAGAAGGTGAAGGGACCCCAATTGCCCCGGTCGGCGGTCACGCTCGCGCTGGCCGAACCGATACGCAGCGGCAGCTTCACCGGGTGTCCCTCGAAGGAGGCCGCCCCCAGCGGCGGCCCTGTGTAGGGGTCGGGTTCGATGGAGCCGCCGCCTTGTGCCGGATGTTGTCCGCCCTCGGCCGTCGTTCTTTCCGGGGTCTCGTTCCCTCCGTCCGCCGGGGTGTCCTCGGGCTGTGGTACCGCCGTACCTTCGCGTCCGCCGGACCTCTCGGGCAGTCGGCCCGCTTTCGGCTCGGTCGCGAGCACCGCACGGAGCATCCTCACGAGACCCCGGATCACCGGCGGAGCGCCCCTCGGACCGCGGCCGTGACGCGGCTGGCCTTCTCCGGGCGGATCAAGCGACACGGCGCATTCCCTTGGGGGTGTCGAAGACGAAGGAGCCGCTGGCCGAGGAGTGGGTGACGGAGAAGACGATGATGTCGATGATCGAGCGCAGCAGATCGGCGGGCGTGGCGCCCGGATCGGCGATACAGGCGGCGCCCGCGGGGTCGTCGGTGGCGATCTTGCGCAGCGTGTCCTCGTCCACCGTCCCCAGACCGAGCGCGATGATTCTCGGCCGGTACGGGAAGTCGGGATTCGTCAGCTTGTCTCGTTCGAGCAGCCAGACCTCGTCGGCTTGTCTCTTGCCGGCGACCTCCGGCCGACCGTCGGTGATGAAGAAGACCGCGGGCCCTTTCACATGCTGCCTCTGCTCGGTCAGGCGGGCCGTGTCCTGCCGAATGACGGTGTCCAGCTTCCGGAACGCGTCGGCGTAGTTGGTCTGCGACCCCTTGGGCAGCGCGTAGATGGGCCTCTCCGGTGCACCGTCGGCGATCTTGCAGAGGGGCGTGACCACCGTGGCTGTGTCGTGGAAGGCGATGACGGACAGATGCGCGATGTGGCGCGCAGAGACGTCCTTGTCCATGGCCTCCATCATCCCCGCGAAGGAGGAGTTCATGATGTAGTGCGGGCTCAGTAACTCGTCGGGATGCCAGTCCTGGTGCCACATGGACTGCGAGACGTCGCACACCACATAGAACGGCCAGGCCTCGTAGCTCGTACCCAGATCGAACGACTCTTGCAAAGACACGCTTCCCCCCGCCCAACGCACCCAGAAGACAACAGGAGCGACATTTCCCCGACTTGCCCCTACAAGCCTACAACTCCCTTATTGCCCATCTTTCACTTTTTATATACCAGCGGGGGCTTATTACGGAACTCATCCCGTCGGTGCTGTGCCTGCAGAAGAATCGTCCTCGTTCGTGCTCGGCAGCCCCAATCCCTCCAGTGCGGTGCGAACTTGCTCAGCCAGCGGAGACCGCACGGATTCGTACACCGCCAGCGCGCGCCTCCAGTGGTCCGCCGCCAGGCGGGGGTTCGCGGGCGCGAGGAGTGCGGCGAGTCCGCTTCGGGCACGGGCCTCTTCGAAGACGTTCTCGCAGTCACGGCTCCGACTCAGTGCCTGCCGGTGATAGTGGCAGGCGGTTTCGGTGTCACCGGCTCTGGCGTGGGCTTCGCCGAGACCGTTCAGAGCCATCACAGCGTCCAGTTCGAGGCCCAGCGCCAGGAACGCGTCGAGAGCCTGCGTCAGGTTGGCCGTCGCGTCCTCGTAACGACCGAGTTCGATCTCCGCGAGGGCCATGCCTCGCTGCACGATCGCCGTGTTGCGGTCGGCGCCGAGGTTCCGGTACTCGTCGAGCGCCCTTCGGTGGTCCGCGAGAGCTGCGAGGTGCTCTCCTCCGTACTGGTGCACCCAGGCCCGGTTCTCCACCGCGGTGGCCACCCCGTGCCGGTCGCCCACGGCCTCGAACCTGGCCTCGGCTTCCGCGTAGTGGCGTGCCGCGTCCCGCGACCGGCCCAGTTCGACGAGCGCGACGCCCATTCCGTTGTGCATGATGCCCTGTACCTGGAGCTCCCCCGCGTCCGTCGCCACGTCCAACGCCACCTGCAGTGTCTCCAGCCAGCTGTCCCAGAATTTCGCATGGAAGAAGAAGCCGCGCATCGCGTCGGCCAGGAGCCAGCATCGCGAAGGGTCCGAAGTCGTGGCCGCTGCCCTCATCAGGGCCGTCAGCTGGGGCAGTTCGTCGACGAACCAGGCGAGTGCGGCCGATCGGTCATCAACGTCCGGTGTGCTGTGAGGGGGATGGGCGATGGTGTGGGGCAGACGGTAGCGTCCCGGCGCCACGGCCAGGTCCGCGCGGTCCGCAGTGCAGAGGTAGAAGTCGATCAGCCGGTCCATGGCCGCCCGGACACGGTTCTCGGCCACGTCCTCGTGGACCCGGGTCCGGGCGTAGGCGTGCAGCAGGTCGTGCAGTTTGTACTGATGGGCACCGTCAGGTTCCACGAGGTGGGCGTTGTGCAGCACCTGCATCCGGCGGCGCGCCTCACGCAGCGGCAGATCGGCGAGGGCGGCGAGGGCATGGATGTCCAGGCGCGGCCCCGGGTGCAGACCGCACAGCGCGAACAACTCCCGGTGGTCGTCGTCGAGACCGTCGTAGGAGGGCCGGAACACCGCGGTGACGGTGCGCTCACCGTCGTCGAGTTCCATCAGCCTGTTCCGTTCGTCGTCCAACCACTCGGCCAGCTCGGCCAGTTGCGCACTGGACTCGCCTCTCACGCGGGCTGCCGCGACCCGCAGGGCGAGCGGGAACCCTCCGCAGCCGACCGCGATCCGGCGAGCGTGCGCCTGGGTGACGGCCCGGTCGGAGTTCGCCCCGGTGTGCGGTCCCGCAGCTGTGAGGAACAGTTCGGACCCGGTTTCCGGGGGCAGCACACCCAGGGTGAGCCGGCCGACATCCTCCAGCGCGGGCAAGCGATGCCGACTGGACACGAGGGCGGCGCCGCCCTCGGGCGGCAGCAAGGGGCGGACCTGCGCGCTGTCCCGGGCGTTGTCGAGGAACACCAGCACGGAACGACCCTCAAGGCTCTCCCGGTAGACCGCGGCACGGTCGTGGGGATGTTCGGGAATCTCCTTCAGCGACAGGCCGAGCAGGCGCAACAGCCGCCCCAGCGCGTCACCGGGCGGGAGCGGAGCCAGGTCCTCCGAGTAACCCTGGAGGTCGATGGAGAGAATGCCGCCGGGGAACCAGCCACGGCCCACGGCACGATGCGCCGTCTGCAACAGCAGTTCGCTCTTCCCGACACCCCCCGGCCCGGTCACCACCGCGACTCGCCGCATCGACGGAGTCTCGGCATCTCCCAGGCCCTCGCGATCGGGGCGGAGCACGTCAAGCAGAGTCTGCAACTCCTGGTCACGGCCGACGAAGACGGAGGAAGGCGCGGCAAGTAGCGCCAGTGGAGCAGCGGGTGCGCTCGGCGGGACAGTCATAGTGACGCTTCCGGCCTGAATGACAGTGCCCAGGAAGGTCCCTCCACTGATGGTGTTGTCGGTGCGGCGCGCCTGTTCGCCCGTCATGGGCAGGTCACCCTCAATCTCTTGCTCCCCTGCTCCGGTCAAGCCTTGTTCCGGAACGCATGCGGAGGGTTCCTCCCCTGCCGCAGCCTGCACCACACGTGCGGTGCACCCGTAAGCTCGCGTCATGGGCGAGCCGAAGCGTGTCTACGATCTTGCCGTCTCCTTCGCGGGTGAGCAGCGGGAGTACGTCGAACAAGTGGTGACGGCCTGTCAGGCACTAGGCCTGACTGTGCTTTATGACCGTGACCTCTCCACCCAGCTGTGGGGGCGCAATCTCATCCTGTGGTTCCGGGAGGCGTACGGCGGGACACAGGCACGCTACGTGGCGCCGTTCCTGTCGGCGGACTATCTGGCGAAACCCTGGCCGATGGACGAGTTCCGGGCCATGCTGGTGCCCTCGCTGAGCAATCCGGACGACTTTATCCTTCCGGTGTTGGTCGGCGACGTCGTGGTCCCGCCCGAACTGCTCAATCCAGCGGTCGGAATACTGCGCATGGAGGAACACACTCCTCAGGAGCTGGCCCGCGCGTTCGAGCAGCGGATCAAGGGCTCCGCCGGACCGGTCCCGGCAGGACGGCAGACGCTGAGAACTCCCCTGACGACCCCGGCGGGTTTCAGCAAGTACGCGGAACTGGACTCCTCGTTCCGCTATCTCACCCAGCGGTTCAAGACGGCCGCTCCGACCATGTCCCAAGCCGGCTTCGTCTGCACTGTGCACAACTCCGAGGCGGAACTGCGGGTACGCGTCGAGCGCGACGGCATGACCCTGTACGGGATCGACGTTCACCTCGGCGGTATGGGACGCGACGACGTACTGAACTTCGTCGTCGGACAACGCACGGCGCAGGGCCGCAACAGCAGCAACGGCACTGCCACACCTGTGTTCGACCGCTCTGCCGGAGCGCCCAAGCTCGAAATGCGTGACCTCTCCGTCCTCGGATTCACCCCGAGTGTGCGGTCCTTGACGAAGGAGGAGCTGTTCGAGGCGTTGTGGAACCGCCTCGTGGACGAGGTGCAGCAACGCGCGGACGGCCACTGAGTTCAGCGGTTCGGCACGGTCCGGCATCCGCTCCCGTCGGAGTCGCCGCCCTGCGCAGGCGCCTGCGTGAACGTGAGGTTGGTGAAGCTGCCGCCTTGCAGGACCGGGCCGTGCTGGGTGCCGCCGCTGATGGTGTTGTGCACTGTGTGGTCCTCGATGCGTACCTGCCGAGCCTGGCCGTGCCAGGCCGTGAGGGCGGTGCGGAAGTCCGGATCCAGTGCGGCTCGAACCGACAGTGTGGTGCTCAGGGTCTGTGCGGCGCTCTCGTCAGAGGGATCCTGAGCGAGTCGGGTCAGTTCCGACTCGCCGGTGCCGATTGCCGGTGGGTCCACGTCGCCGCGGCG
This sequence comes from Streptomyces sp. NPDC057253, assembly GCF_042669125.1. Classification (NCBI taxonomy): domain Bacteria; kingdom Bacillati; phylum Actinomycetota; class Actinomycetes; order Kitasatosporales; family Streptomycetaceae; genus Streptomyces; species Streptomyces sp. NPDC057253. Next base: position 37,023 of record NZ_JBHUXV010000007.1, read on the forward strand.
GAAGGGACGTCGCACCAGGGCGGAGAGCCCCGCCCATACCTCCCTGCCGAGTTCCCCGCCGGCCCCACCGGCCAGCGCGACCAGCAACCCCACAGACACCGGATCCATCCGTCACCACCTATGTCATCGCTCGGCTTCAAAAGCTGCCTGCCCACAGCGGTGGGTTTCCCGATCGTCAGGAGTCCTACCCCCACCATGCGCCCCCTATGGCGAACTGCCCAGGCCTTCTCCACGGCCTGTCCCGCGGATCAGTCCCGCCATGGTGGGCCGTCCGGACCCGGAACAAGATCCCGTTGATCACTCTGTGGTGGTCGTTCCCCTCCCCCACGCAGCCCCCGGCGCCGACAAGTGCGGCTCCCGTAATCCGCCGGACTGACCCCAGGGCCCGTTCACGGGTCGTCCTGCGGCCGGGGCCGGTCATTGGTCTTCTTGTCGACGTACCGCCAGATACTGCTGGGCAGAGGTCCCAGTGCGGTCGCCACTACGCTCTGCGCGTAAAGGTCGTTGTTGCGTCCCACACTCGACGGCGCCATGGTGCGCACGGCCGACAGCATGCGCCGGCCCTTGGACCGGGACCCCAGGAGCACCAGCGCGACGCCGAGCCCGTACTGGGCCTGGAGCGTGTCGGGGTGCCGGGGGCCGAGCGTCGCCAGCAGCCCCTCGAAGGCAAGCTCGTGGTGCTCCCTGGCCTTCTCGTGCTCCCGTAGCTGGGCGTGTGAGCGGCCCAGCAGGAGTTGCGCGCGCAGGATCATCGGGTGTCTCGGTCCGAAACGCCGGCCGAGGCGGGAGATCGTCTCCTCAAGGTGCTTCCGCGCCTTCTTGGGGCGTCCCAGGCACAACAGGGCATAGCCGTACTCCACGTCGATACTCAGGGTCCGTGCGTTCATCGGGCCGTGGCTCCCGCGCAACCGCTCCCGGAGCTGCCCCAGTCTCTCGGCCGCCTCCCGCCAGTCCGCCGGGTTCGGGTCGAGTTCCAGCAGATACAGCGTCAGCCAAGCCTGTGCCAGCACGGACTGGGCCGACACCGCGTTCATGTGGTCGGCCAGGCCCTGGTCCTCGTACCAGCTCTGGACGGATCGGGCGGTCAGACGGGCCTCGCGCTGGGCGTTCGTGGAGAGCTGGATGGTGGCCAGTTCGATCCGCGCGGCCTGGAGCTGGTTCCCGGCGCGTTCCGACGGCAGCTGACTGAGGACGTCCACGAGCTGGTCGGCGTGGCGCAGTGCCACGCGCAGATCGCCACGGAGCCGACGGCCCTTCAGATAACCCAACTGCAGCTCGATAGCGTCGCCCGTGTCGTTCCAGCTGTTCGCGGGCGTCGGCGGGAGGGCGGCGCGCACGACCTCCCAGTGCGGATCGGCCTCGTCGAGCCGGCCCAGCGCGTCCAGAGCCTGCGCCAGCACGCCGATGGCGACGATCTCCTTCTGGCCACCGGAGGGTACGCTCCCCCGCGCGCGGGAGGCATACTCCGCGGCCTGCTCGTAGCTTCCGGCGTCCAGGTGGGCATGGGCGGCCCGCAGTAGTTCCGACGTCGTCGGGCTGCCGGACGTGAGCGCCAGATCCCAGTGCCGCGCGGCCGTGAGCGGCTCACCCCGTGTCTGGTGGAAGTCAGTCAGCATACGGTGCAGTGCACGCGCCGTGCCGGGCGCGAGAGCGGGGTGGGCGGCGAGGACGGCGGCGTGCGGCATCAGTCGGTCGGCCACGGCCCCGGGCTCACTGGACCTGGCCAGCACCAAGTCAGCCGCCACCCGCACCAGTTCGGCCTCGGGCACCTCGAGGGGCAGATGACGGCGCGCCGCCTCCCGGACGATGGCGTGGACCTCCCAGTTGTCCTCGATCCGGGTCGCCAGCGTGAGATCGCGCAGGCCGGCCAGCGCGTCCCCCGGGTCGCCGGCGTCGGGGTGCAGCACGGTCTCCACGTCGGCGATGAACCGTGCGGGCAGCGACGCGCCCGCGCACACCGTGGCGAGCTGAAGGACGAGTCGCTGCTGTGAATCGAGGGAGCCGAGGCTGTCGCGGACCAGGTCGGTGGCGGCGTCGAGCGTCGTCGGGTCGGCCGTGAGCCGGTCGACGTCGTCGATGAGGGGCCGCAGTCCCTGCCGGTCGCGCAGTCGGAGTCCGGCCAGTTGCAGCGACAGGGCGTGACCGCCCAGCCGGTCCGCGAGGACGTCGAGGGCCGCCACGTCCTCCTCCGTGTCCACCGGACGGTGTCGGCGAAGCAGCAGCTGAGCGTCCTCGGGGAACATCGGGCCGAGCTCGACGACGGGCATCAACTCGGCATAGGGACCGCGTCTGCTGGTCAGTACGGTGTGCAGCAGCGGACCCGCAGGCAGCAGGAACTGTTCGATCTCCGCCGGGTCCAGGTCGGGCGGCAGATCGTCGACGACCCACAGGGCGGGCTGTCCGGCCGTGCAGAGGCGGTCGGACACCGCAGCGGCCAGTTCCGCCGCGCCGACCCGCTGGAGCCCGGGGTCGAGACGCAGGTCGCGGGCGACCCGGCGCAGTTCCTCGTTGTAGCGGACCATCATGTCGGCCGCGGAGGCGTCCTTGAGGTCCAGCAGGTGGACGCCGCCCGGGTAGGCCGCCCCGAACTGCCAGGCGTAGGCGGCGGCGAGAGCGGACTTGCCGACACCGGCGACACCGAGCAGGGCCACCACGGGACCGGCCATCACCTGCCGGACCAAGGGGTAGTCGCCCTGACGCAGTTCGGAGTGCAACCGCCACTGTTCGCGGTATCGGCCGACGAAGGAGTACGCGCCCGCCACCCGGTCGGTGATCCAGCGCGGTCGGCCGGTCCGGGGATCGCCGATGGTGCCCCGCATCGAGCGAACGCGTTCCCGGAGCACTGCTGCCAGCTCCTCGAACGCCGCTTTGTCTCCGTACCTCGGCGCCCGGCTGAAGGTGGCGTCGGCCAGCTCCACGGGGAACAGGTGGTCCTCTCCCGGCTCCGGGTTGATGACGACGATCCGTCCGACCGGGTCGCCCTCCCGCTGCCCGGCCAGCAACGCGGCCGTCAGCTCGAACTGGCAGGCGTAGCGGCTCGGGTAGCCCGCCGAGTAGTAGAGGAGCAGCAGCCGGGATGCTGCCAGCGCCCGCTGGAGGGCCACGCTCACCCCATGGCCCACCTGGATGTCCTCGTCCACGAAGACGGACAGCCCCCGGTTGCGCAGCTCTTGTGCGATCCGTTCGGCGATCGCCCGGTCGTGGCCGCCGAACGAGAGGAAGACGTCGTGTTCGCTCACCGGTCACCGCCCGCTTCGGTCGTGTCTCGTTCCGCACCCAGCGTGGTTATCCACATGCGGATGTCGTCGGCGGCCCTGGTGGTGGCGTCGGCCGTGCCGAGGGTCAGTTCCAGACCTGTGGTGGCGTCGTCGATGAGCACCCATGCCTCCTCGTACTGTTCGTCGAACTGGTCGAGCGCGGCGTGCGCATGTGCCAGGTAGCAGACGGCGGTCATCGTCTCGACAGCGTCCGGGCCGAACGCGGCGAGTCGCGTGTCGTACAGCCGGATCGCCTCCTCCAGCAGGGCGATCCGCTCGTCCATGCGTTCGTGGTCGAGCCGGATCCGCTCCTGGGTCACCCCGGCGGGGAGCGCCTGGGCCGGCTCGGTCGTCACCGACGCCACGGGGAGTGCCGGGCCGGACCGGGCCGGGGCGCCGCTCTCGCAGGTCTGGGCGATCAGCATGGCCAGCAGCCGGTGCAGTGCTTTCGTGGCCGCGGGATGGGCCGGGCCCTGCGCCCGCAAGCGGCTGCGATAGGCGTCGGTGAGCAGGCCCACCGCCTCACGTGGGTCGTCCGCCACTACGGCCAGGTTCTCCGCCGCGTCCGCGATGCGCGTCCGCGATGCGCGCAGTCGCCGCCGGGTCCGGTGGACGGTGTCGAGCATCTGCCGGGCGCCGGCCGTGTCCGCCAGTTGAAGTGTTGTGGCGGCCAGGTTGGTCAGGGCGTCCAGGGTGCGGTCGTGCTCCTCTCCGTAGATCGACCGGAAGGTGCGGTACAGGTCGTTCTTGATGTCCAGTGCTGTGGCATGGTCACCGCAACCACCCACGTGGACGGCGTAGTTGGTGAGGGAGTCCAGGGTGTCCGGGTGGTGTGGGCCGAGCGTCTTCTCCCGGATCTCGTGGAGCGACCGGAAGATGTTCCTCGCGCGGTCGTGGTCGCCGGCGGAGCCGTGTGCCACGGCAAGGTTGTTCCAGGCAGTGAGGGTGTCGGGGTGGTGGACGCCCAGTTGCCGTGCCAGCGCCTCGTGGGTGGCTTCGAGCAGCCGGCGGGCGGTGGTGTGCTCACCGTGCTGTCCATGGGCGACACCGAGGCCGAGCTGAACCACGAGTGTGGTGAAGTGGTTCTCTCCCAGCCGGGCCAGACACATCTCGTGCAACTCGCGGAAGAGCCGGAGAGCGGCGTGGCTGTCCCCGAGTTCGGTGTGCAGCCGTCCGGCCTCGTTGAGCAGATGCCATTCGTCGACGTCCTGCATTCCTTCGGCGAGCCGCTCCACATGGGGGAGGATGCCGGCCGGCAGCAGCTGTTGACGGCCTTCGCGCGTGGCGTCCAGCTCCCGGGCGAACACCGTGACGGCGGCGAGACGCAGCCTCTGACGCCGGTGGGGGTGGAGACCGGATCGGCGGGCGGCTTCGTGGACCAGGGGGTGGAAGGTCCACGTGGGAGCTGTGCGGATGGGCGCGCCCTCGGGAGCGTCGCCGTCGTCGGCGGGGCCGAGGTCGTCAGTGCCCCCGTGGCGCTGGCTGAGCTGCTCCGCCGTGGTCTGGTCGAGGCCGTCCATCGCCCTGCGGGTGGCTTCCGCGTCGGGTAACCCGTCGGCCTCTGCCAGAACCAGGGCGATCAGTGCGGCGGGCAGGGGTGCGCGGCCGAGGAAGCTGGACATGAGCAACACGTCTCGGCCTTCCTCCGGCAGGGTGCTCAGACCGCGCGCCAGGATCGCGGCGATCCCGGCGAGGTGATGCGTGGGCAGCTTTGGGCGGAGTTGCTCGGCCAGCGCCAACGCGTCCCGGTCCGGATCCGCCACCAGCTTTTCCATCGCCGTGAAGTCGGCGATGCCGGTGATGTCCGGCGCACCGCACAGGCCGGCCGCGAGGGAAAGGGCCAACGGATGCGCTCCCAACGCCGCCACGGTCCGGCGAGCAGCCGCGTACTGGTGCCGGTCGCGACGCAACCGCTCCAGACGGCGTTCCGCCCGTTCCGGTCTGCGGTGTGGCCACCGGCTGGTCAGCAGAGCCAGCGACGCGCTGCGCTCCAAGGGCGGGAGGACGAGTTCACGATCGGGATGGACCCAGCCACGCAGCTCGTGGCGGGCCGTCATGAGAGTGCGGCCGTTGGTGGTCGGAGCCAGCAACGCCCTGAACGTCGCATGGCTGATTCCCTCCGGCACATCGTCGACGATCCACAGGTAGGGCCCCAACGCGGCCAGTCGATGATGCAACCATCGGATCGCGTCCTCAGGAGCACGGTACGGCGGCACCTCGCGGTCCGTTGAGCTCCCGCCCGATTCCGACGGAGCCTGCGGAGACGTCGGCGACGTAAGGGAGCCGCTGATACGCAGTAACTGAGCCTGTAAGACCCGTTGCGCCGCCGCGTCACCGCCGCCGCACGTGGCTCTCGGGCCGCCGAACCCGTCCAGGTAGAACACCCCTGCCGGGAAGTCGGCGGAGAACAAGCGCGCGTAGTGGCGGGCGAGCAGTGTCTTGCCCTGACCACCGAACCCGGTGAGCGCCACGACCTGTCCGCCGTCGTTCGGGTTGTCGTCGGGGAAAAGGCCGTCGTGGATCCACCACAGGTCGAGCTCCCGACCATGCAGTTCCAGAATGTCCGGACGCGGTGGCGGAAACCACCTCGGTGCTGAAGGATGCGGCACATCGCCGAGCCGCCGCGGATCCTGCTGACCGAGTTCGCGTACATGTGCCGCGATGGATTGGACGGTGTGGTCGAGTGGCTGGTCGCGGTCGGGAAGCCGCCAATACTTCAGCCGCGCCGGCCGGATCTCGTCGATGTCCAGATGCTGCGCTACGGCCAGCACCCGCGCGCGGCCGCTCTGCAGGTGATGGGAACTCAGAAGCGCGAAGTGCAACTCCTGTCGGCAGTACTCGCTGGCTGAGAACGCGGGCGAATGCAGCGTCAGTAGTACCCGGCTCCCCCGTAGCGCGGCGTCGATGCGGTCGGGGATGCAGTCGTAGTCCCGCATGCCGTCATGGTCCTGAAAAACCTGCATGCCTGCAGCCCTCAACGCCAGGCGCAGGGCGTCCGCTTGAGCCTTGTCCTCCCACGCGTAACAGAGGAAGACATCGTGGCCGTCGGATCTCTCCGCCATCCGCATCACCATCCGGACATGTTTCCCAAGGCCCCGAGGAATCCGGCCCGTTGCACCACGGCGCCACGAACCTGTCGACCACAGGGCTCACGAGCCGAAAGGATTTGGCCTCAGAGCTTAGGGGATCTTTACCATTCAGGAGATGGCCGGATGCGAGTCCGGAGCTGCGCACATCAGTACGCATCCGGGTACGACCGGTGGTTCTCCAGGACTTTCCCGGGATGCCCGACCGCATGGCGCGGTCGCGAAATCTGCGCCCCGGGAGGCACCGGCCTCTTCCACAGCCAGTCATCCGTTGACAGTGTCAACACAAAGGTGTGATCCTTGTCAACAGGTGAAGGTATACGCTCCTTACGGGATGTACCCACCTTGTGTACGACGGGTGAGACGGGGAGGGCCAGTGAGCTTGGGGACGGTCGGCGGACGCTTTCGGATCACGGGGATCCTCGGTCGCGGCAACATGGGCGAAGTGCACCGGGCCGAGGATCTCCAGGCTGCCCCGGACTCCCCGCACCGGGAGGTCGCGGTCAAGACCGTCCTGCGGGCCCGGACCGGGATCGCCGTCGACGCCTCGGGGTCCGGCAAGGAGATCGACCGCTTCCGCCGTGAAGTGCGGATCATGCGCATGCTCTCCCAGGGGCACCCGAACCTCACCCTGCTGATCGACGGCGGTGTGGACGAGGCACCGGGCGGCAGCGGACTGCCCTATCTGGCCATGGAGTTGCTGGACGGCCATCCGCTCGCCGACCTCATCGACGAAGAACCCCAGCTGCCGGTCTCCTGGGTCGCCGCCCTCGGGGCACAGCTCGCCGCCGGTCTTGCCGCTGCGCACACCGCGGGGGTGGTCCACCGCGATCTGAAGCCGGCCAATGCGATGCTGACCCGCGACGGCACCGTCAAGGTCCTCGACTTCGGTATGGGTTCGGTCGTCGACGACCCTGACCAGACGCGGCTGACCAGTACGGGAGTCAGCGTCGGCACGGCTCGCTACATGGCGCCCGAGCAGTTCCGTGCCGAGCGGGTCTCCGCGTCGGCCGATCTCTACGCGCTCGGCTGCATCCTGTACGAACTGCTGATAGGACGGCCGCCGTTCTCCGCGAGAACCCCCTACGAGCTCTCCGAACAGCATCAGCACGAGCGGCCGCCGCGGCTGACCCTGGTGCGCCCGGATCTGCCCGCCGAGCTGGTCCGGCTGGTGGAGCGCCTCTTGGAGAAGGACGCCGAACTCCGGCCCGACAACGCCGCCTCGGTCCGTGAGGCGCTGGTCCCGCTCGCCTTCGCACCGGACGACACGGCCGCCCTGCTGGCTCCGCACTGGCAGGTCATGGACCCAGTGGCGCGACTGCGCGCCCTCCTCCCCCGGCCCACCCCGACCGCGCCCACACCCGTGCCGCGCAGAGAGCCTCGTCTGCCCGAGGCGATGGACGTCTTCGGCATCCACTCCGATCTGATCAGCGAGTACGAGAGCTTCACCAGGAGCGCGACGGTGATCCGGGACGCGCGTATCGCCGGCTTCGTCGAGGACGATCTGGCGGCGAAGTCCCAGTGGCCCGACCCCTGGTTGTCGCTGAACCCGTTCTTCGCGGACGGCGGTCAGGTCACCGATCTCGTGCGGGACGGCGTGCTCCACCCGAGATGCGCGGAGATCTTCCAGGCCGACAAGAAGGAGAGCTCGCTGCGCCCCGACGGGCGTCCGCTGACCTTCCACCTCCATCAGCGGCAGGCGATCGAGGCCGCGCAGGCGGGCGACTCCTACGTGCTCACCACGGGCACCGGTTCCGGCAAGTCGCTGTCGTACATCGTCCCGATCGTGGACCGGGTGCTGAAGGAACGTCAGGCGGCCGGCCCCGATGCGGCTCGCCGGGTGCGTGCGATCGTCGTCTACCCGATGAACGCGCTCGCCAACTCGCAGTTGGGCGAGTTGGAGAAGTACCTGCGCCACGGCTTCGGAAAGGGCCGGGAGCCGGTCACCTTCGCCCGCTACACCGGTCAGGAGTCCAAGGAGGACCGTCGGGAACTGCGCAAGAACCCTCCGGACATCCTGCTGACCAACTACGTGATGCTGGAGCTGATGCTGACCCGGCCGGACGACAGGTCCAGCCTGATCCGCATGGCCGAGGGGCTGCAGTTCCTCGTCTTCGACGAGCTGCACACCTACCGCGGCCGGCAGGGCGCGGACGTGGCGTTCCTGATCCGCCGGGTGCGTGAGGCCTGCCGTGCGTCCGCGACCCTGCAGTGCATCGGCACCTCGGCGACCATGTCCACCGAGGGCTCCTGGGAGGACCAGCAGCGTGAGGTGGCGAGGGTCGCCGGCCGGTTGTTCGGTACGACGGTGCTGCCGAAGCGGGTCATCGGCGAAACTCTGGTCCGGGCGACCGAGGAGGCCCCCGAAAGCCTGCCCGCCGAGCGGCTTCGGGTGCCGGCTGCGCCCCGCTCGTACGACGCGCTGACGAAGGACCCGCTGGCCCGCTGGGTGGAGTCCCGGTTCGGTCTGGAGCGCGAGGAAGGGACGGAACGGCTGCGGCGCTGTGCCCCGGGCACCGTCGAGGAGGCTGCGACCGAGCTGGCCGCGGCCTCCGGGGTGCCTGAGGAGACCGTGCGGGAGGCGATCCGGACGACCCTGGAGGCGGGCGCGCAGGCCAAGCATCCGGTGACCGAGCGGCCCCTGTTCGCCTTCCGGCTTCACCAGTTCCTCTCCAAGGGCGACACCGTCTTCACGACACTGGAAGATCCGCTGACCCGGCCGCTGACCCGCACCTACCAGCTGGAGCAGCCGGACAGCGACGGCAAGCCGCTGTTCCCGCTGGCGTTCTGCCGTGAGTGCGGCCAGGAGTACCTGACGGTCTGGCGGACGGAGGAGGACGGCGCGTTCCGGTACGAGCCGCGCCGCGACACCTCCGCCTCGGGGGGCCGCGCGGGCGAGGGCTACCTGTACCTGGGCATGCCGGGCGAGGACTACGAGTGGCCGGCCGATCCGCAGAAGGCCGTGGACGACAGGCGGTTGCCGGAGTCCTGGCTGGAGTCGGACGCGCAGGGTGTGACGGTCGTCAAGAAGTCCTACCGGCCCCGGGTGCCCAAGCGGGTCGTCGTGGACGCCCACGGCCACGAGTCCGGCGAGGGGCTGGTGGCGGCGTTCGTCCCGGCACCGTTCCTGTTCTGTGTGCACTGCCAGGTCTCCTACGAGCAGACCCGCGGCCGGGACTTCGCCAAGCTGGCCACCCTGGACCAGGAGGGGCGTTCCTCGGCGACCTCCCTGATCTCCGCGTCGATCGTGAAGTCCCTGCGGGCGGTCCCGGAGGAGAGCCTGGGCAAGGAGGCGCGCAAGCTCCTCGCCTTCGTCGACAACCGGCAGGACGCCTCGCTGCAGGCCGGGCACTTCAACGACTTCGCCCAGGTGACCCAGTTGCGGGGCGCCCTGTACCAGGCCGCGGTGCGGGCCGGTGAGGAGGGACTCAGTCACGACGACCTCGCCGAGGCCGTCACCGAGGTGATGGGTCTGACGCCCGCCGAGTTCACGGACGTCGCGAACCTGACCCCGGCCATGGAGCGCCGGGCCGTGAAGGCCTTCCGGGACGTCGTCGGGTACCGCCTCTACCGCGACCTGGAGCGCGGCTGGCGTATCACGATGCCGAACCTGGAGCAGACGGGGCTGCTCAGGATCGACTACGAGGACCTGGGCTGGCTCGCCGCCAACGACGAGCGCTGGCAGTCCGCGCACGCCGTGCTGCGGGACGCCGATCCGGCGCTGCGCGAGGAGATCGCCCGTACTCTGCTCGACTTCATGCGGCGGGCGCTGGCCATCGACGTCCAGTACTTCCGCGACGACTTCGACACCCTGCAGCGGGCGAGCGAGGAGCGGCTGACCGGAGCATGGGTGCTGAGCGAGAGCGACCGCCCGGCTGTCGGAACCGCCTATCCGTACGGCTCGCGGCCGGGTATGGAGCGCTCCGCGCTGTTCCTGTCGGCCCGCGGCAAGTTCGGCAAGTACCTGCGGCGGAACATGCCCGAGCTGCGCGAGGCTTCCGTCACCCTGGACGACGTCCAGGGCGTCATCGAGGACCTGTTGAAGGTACTGGTCGACGCCGACCTGGTGCGCGAGGTGGACGCGACCCCCGAGCTCTCCGGCCCGGCCTACCGGCGCCGCGCGGCGCAGAAGCGCACCGGTTACCGGGTGTCGGCCGCGGCACTGATCTGGCGGGCCGGGAACGGCGAACGCGGCGCGGTCGACCCGCTCGCGCGCACCTACAGCAGTGGCGAGGGCCCGCGGGTCAACCCGTTCTTCCGCGACCTGTACCGCACCGCGGCCGCCGAACTGGCCGGTCTGTACGCACGCGAGCACACCGCCCAGGTCCTCCCGGAGGACCGGCTGGAGCGCGAGGAGCAGTTCCGCAAGGCCGAACTGCCTCTCCTGTACTGCTCGCCGACGATGGAGCTGGGCGTGGACATCTCCTCGCTCAACGCCGTGCTGATGCGCAATGTGCCGCCGACCCCGGCGAACTACGCGCAGCGCTCGGGCCGCGCGGGCCGTTCCGGTCAGCCCGCGCTGGTGACCACGTACTGCGCGACGGGCAACAGCCACGACCAGTACTACTTCCGCGACTCCCAGAAGATGGTGGCGGGCCAGGTGGCCCCGCCCCGCCTCGACCTGGCCAACGAGGATCTGGTCCGCTCGCATCTGCAGGGCATCTGGCTGGCCGAGACGGAGATGCAGCTCGGCATCGCGATTCCGGAGGTCGTCGACGTCGCCTACGACCCGGACGGGGACGACCGCCCCGATCCACAGATGCCGCTCCCGCTCCGCTCCGAGATCCTCATCCGATCCCTGGACGAGGACGCCCGCAGACGCGCGGCGGCCACCGCCCGTACCGTCCTCGCGCCGCTGATCGCGGACTTCGAGTCGACCACCTGGTGGTACGACGAGTGGATCGAGGACCGGATCGAGCGGGCCCCGCAGGAGTTCGACGCGGCCTTCGACCGGTGGCGCCAGCTGTTCCGGGCCGCCGTCATCGACCAGTACGAGCAGAACAAGCGGGTCGTCGACCACACCCTCACGCAGGGCGAGCAGAGCCGGGCGCGCAGCCGCCGCCGGGAGGCGGAGACCCAGACGAACCTGCTGCTGAACCGCTCCACCGACAGCAAGTCGGTGATGAGCGACTTCAACCCGTACCGCTATCTGGCGTCCGAGGGCTTCCTGCCGGGCTACAGCTTTCCGCGGCTGCCGCTGGCCGCGTACATCCCGCGCTCCGGCAACCGCCGCAACGCCGACGGCGACTATCTGCAGCGCCCCCGGTTCCTCGCGATCCGCGAGTTCGGCCCCGGTGCGCTCATCTACCACGAGGGCGCCCGCTACCAGGTCACGCGGGTGCAGCTGCCGCCGGACGCCTCGGGCGAGCTGGCGACGGCGGAGGCCCGGCGCTGCGACGGCTGCGGCTACCACTACGTCGTCAAGCCCGGCCTCGACCAGTGCGACATGTGCAAGGAGGAGCTGCGCGGCAAGCGCACCGGCCTGCTCCACCTGCACACCGTGTACACCACGCCGCGCGAGCGGATCTCCTCCGACGAGGAGGAGCGCCGCCGGGCCGGTTTCCGGCTGGAGACCTCGTACGCCTTCCAGGACCACGGCGCCCGCAAGGGACGCCTCACCTCGCATGTCGCCGACGGCGACGGGGCGCCCGTCCTCGCCCTGGACTACGGCGACTCCGCGACCGTGCGCATCACCAACCTCGGCCGCGTCCGCGATAAGGAGGGCGAGCCGGACGGCTACTGGCTGGACCTCGGCGACGGCCGCTGGCTCAACGACCGGGCCGCCGCCGACGCCATCGAGGGCACCGGCATGCCGGTGGTCGACGAGGACGGCAACGAGAAGCGCCGCAAGAAGCGGGTCCTGCCCTTCGTGGAGGACCGCCGCAACATTCTCGTGGTCACCCTGGAGGAGCCGCTGCCCGAGCCGGTGGCGTGGTCGTTCCTGTACGCGCTGGAGCGGGGCATCGAGGCGGCGTTCGAGCTGGAGGACTCCGAGCTGACCGCGGAGCTGCTCCCGCCGGACGAGGGACCGCGCCGCCGCATGCTGTTCACGGAGGCCGCCGAGGGCGGCGCCGGTGTACTGCGCCGGATCCAGCACGAGAAGGACGCCCTCGCCAAGGCCGCGAAGACCGCCCTGGAGATCTGCCACTTCGACCCGGACACCGGTGAGGACGAGGGCGGGCCGACGGACGGCGAGAGGTGCGCCCGCGGCTGCTACGCCTGTCTGCTGACCTACGGCAACCAGACGCACCACCGCCAGCTGAGCCGGCACGCGGCCCAGCCGCTGCTGCTGCGCCTGTCCGAGGCGCGCACCGAGCGGGAGGACCGCGGCGAGTCCCGCAGTGAACGGTTCCGCAGGCTGGCCCCCGCGAGCACCTCGCCGACCCCGGTGGAGGCGGATCTGGCGGCGCTGGTCGCGCAGGGCGATCTGCTCGGCTGGCTGAGGGCGAAGGGCTACCGGCTGCCGGACGAGGTGAGCGTCCTCGTCCCGGAGGCCGGGGCCTGCCCGGACCTCGTCTTCCGGCTGGACGGCGCCAACCTCGCCGTGTTCGTCGACCTCCCGGACCGCGCCCCCGACTCCACCCGCGACATCGAGGCCGGGTACCGCCTGGAGGACGCCGGCTGGGACGTCGTGCGCTTCCCGACGGACGCCGACTGGGACACCATCGCGGACACCAACGCCCTCTACTTCCACCTCCGTTGACCGCACCACCTCCGTTGTCCGCCTCAGCGGCTCCCGGCCTTGACGACCTTCACGACCTTTAGAAACCGAGACATCTCATGAGCCTCACGTACACAGCCGGCTCCCTGGTCGCCGCCCGGGGCAGGGAATGGGTGGTGCTGCCCGAGAGCGCCTCCGACATGCTCGTGTTGCGCCCTCTGGGCGGGAGCGAGGACGACATCGCGGCCGTCTTCCCCGCCTTCGAGGACGTACGGCCGGCCGAGTTCGCGGCGCCAAGCCCGACCGACCTGGGCGATCAGCGGGCCGCCGGTCTGCTGCGCACGGCGCTGCGCATCGGGTTCCGGTCGGGTGCGGGCCCCTTCCGCTCGCTGGCGTCGATCGCGGTGGAGCCCAGGGCCTACCAGCTGGTTCCGCTGCTGATGGCGCTGCGGCAGCGCACGGTGCGGCTGCTGATCTCGGACGACGTCGGCATCGGCAAGACGGTCGAGGCCGGCCTGATCGCCAAGGAGCTGCTCGCGCAGGGCGAGGCGACCCGGCTGGCGGTGCTGTGCTCCCCCGCGCTGGCCGAGCAGTGGCAGGGTGAGCTGCGGGAGAAGTTCGGCATCGACGCCGAGCTGGTCCTGGCCTCCACGGTGACGCGGCTCGAACGCGGCCTGGAGCTGGGCCAGTCCCTGTTCGACAAGCATCCGTACACGATCATCTCGACGGATTTCATCAAGTCGACCCGGCACCGCGAGGACTTCGTACGGAACTGCCCCGACCTGGTGATCGTCGACGAGGCCCACAGCTGCGTGGCCGCCGACGACGCCGGGCAGGGCACCGCCTCGTCCTCCTCCAACCAGCTCCGCTACGAGCTGCTGCGCCGGGTCTCCGCCGACGCCGACCGCCACCTGCTTCTGCTGACCGCGACCCCGCACTCCGGCAAGGAGTCCGCGTTCCGCAACCTGCTCGGCCTGGTGCGGCCCGAGCTCGCGACGCTGAACCTGGAGACCCCGGCGGGGCGCGCAAAGCTCGCCGAGTACTTCGTGGCCCGCAAGCGCGCCGACGTCCGCACCTACCTCACCAAGGAGGACGGCCTCAGCGACGACTCTCTGGCCGAGCGCACCGCGTTCCCGTCCGACCGGTGGACGAAGGACGAGCCGTACAAGCTCAGCCCCGCCTACCGGGCCCTGCTCGACGATGCCATCGCCTACGCCAGGGACCGCGTGCAGGCCGCCGGTGAGCAGGGCAAGCGGGAGGCCCGGGTCGCCTGGTGGTCGGTGATCGCGCTGCTGCGCTCCATGGTCTCCTCCCCGGCCGCCGCCGCGCAGACTCTGAAGACCCGCTCGGAGTCCGCAGCCGCCCGCACCGCACTGGAGGCGGACGTGCTGGGCGCACCGGTCGCCGCCGACTCCGCCGAGAACGACCGTCTGGAGGGTATGGACGTCGCGCCGGGTGCCGCCGAGTCGGAGGAGGCGGGAGCCCGGCTGCTCGAACTCTCGCAGCGAGCCTCAGAGTTGGTAGGCCCGGCGGAGGACGCGAAGCTGAAGGCGCTCACCAAGCACCTGAAGAGCCTGATCGCCGAGGGCTACCACCCGATCGTCTTCTGCCGTTACATCCCGACCGCCGAGTACCTGGCCACCCAACTCGACGGCAAGCTCGGCAAGAAGACGAAGATCGCCGCGGTGACCGGTACCCTCTCCCCGCAGCAGCGACTGGAGCGCATCGAGCAGCTCGCCGCCGAATCCGCCGAGGAAGCGGGCGATCCCGCCGTCCGCCGCGTGCTGATCGCCACCGACTGCCTCTCCGAGGGCGTCAACCTCCAGCACCACTTCGACGCCGTCGTCCACTACGACCTGGCCTGGAACCCGACCCGCCACGACCAGCGCGAGGGCCGCGTCGACCGGTACGGCCAAAAGCGCGACCAGGTCAGGGTCATCACCATGTTCGGCGAGGACAACGGCATCGACGGCAAGGTCCTTGAGGTGCTGTTCGCCAAGCACCGGCAGATCAAGAAGGACCTCGGCATCTCGGTCTCCGTCCCCGACGAGACGGCTTCCGGGGTGACGGACGCCGTCGTCGAGTGGCTGCTGCTGCACGGCCGTCAGGGCAGCCAGGAGAGCCTGTTCGAGCTCGAAAGCCACCAGGAGTCCTTCGACCGCATCGAGCGCGAGTGGTCCTCGGCCGCCGAGCGGGAGAAGACCTCCCAGTCCAAGTACGCCCAGCGCAGCATCCACCCGGAGGAGGTGGCCCGCGAGGTCGCCGCCGTACGGGCCGCGCTCGGCGGCGCCGACGAGGTGCGCGACTTCGCCCTGGAGGCGCTGCGCGACCTGGACGCCGTGGTCCGCGAACCGCGTGACGGGAGCGGAGACTTCACCGCCCAGGCCGGTGGCGCTCCCGCCGGCCTGCGTGACGCGCTCGCCGCCACCCTGGGCGGGCGGCTGATCGAGGAGGACCGGGAGATCCCGTTCCGTACGACACCGGCGGTCGGCCGGGGCGAGGCCGCGCTGGTCCGCACCGACCCGGCGATCGGCGCGATCGCCTCGTACGTCCTGGACTCGGCGCTCGACGCGAACACCCCGGGCCCACGCCCGGCGCGCCGCTGCGGTGTGGTGACGACGGACGCGGTGACGATCCGCACGACACTCCTGCTCGTCCGCTACCGCTTCCACCTCACGCTGCCGTCCCGCACCGGCGAGCGGCAACTGGTCGCGGAGGACGCCCGGTTGCTCGCGTACGAGGGGATGCCGTCGCGTGCCCGCTGGCTGGACGACGAGGCGGCCGCCGCGCTGCTGGCCGCGCGCGCCAGTGCCAACACCCACGAGCAGCTCACCCGCAACCAGATCGGCCGCGCACTGGACGGCCTGCCGGATCTGGCCGGGCATCTCACGGAGTACGGCACGAGCCTGGCCGCCGAACTCGACGCCTCGCACCGCCGCGTGCGCAAGGCCAACGAGGAGATCGTCCGCGGCCTGAAGGTCGTCCCGCAGGAGCCCGCCGACGTCCTCGGAGTGTACGTCTACCTGCCGCAGCAGCCCGCTTCTACTGTGTCCGGAGCCGAAGCCTGATGCCCGTCACCGCCACCCGCACCGCCCTGGCCTTCACCGCCGTCACCACGGTCGGCGGGCTGCTCCCCGCCGACATGCTGCTGCGCATCGCCGAGGCGCGGAACCTGCCGGGCACCAAGTCCGCCGACTACGGCCTGCCTGCCTCGGTTCCCGTACGCGATGAGGCCGAGCGCGCCTGGGAGTACCTCAAGCCGCTCTGGCGTGCCCTGCGCAAGGCCCTTCCCTCGGACCCGAACACCGGGGCGCCCGCCGCCGACCCGACGGGCCGGGCCGGTACCGACTGGCTCGCGCAGCTCTTCCGCAAGCTGGACTTCGGTGCGCTGACGGAGGTCGACGCGGCGGGTATCCCGGCCGACTCGGAGCCGGAGAAGCGGTTCCCGGTGTCACACCGGCACGGCCCGGCCCTGGTCCACCTGATCCCGTGGAACCAGGAGTTGGACAAGCGCCCGGCGGCGGGACAGGTCCCGGCACAGTCGATGCTCCAGGACTGCCTGAACCGCACGGAGGCCCACCTGTGGGCGGTCCTCACCAATGGCCGACGTCTGCGTCTGCTGCGCGACTCGTCGTCTTTTTCTACGGCCGCCTACGTCGAGTTCGACCTGGAGGCGCTGTTCGACGGTGAGCTGTTCAGCGAGTTCGTGCTGCTGTACAGCCTGCTGCACGCGTCGCGGTTCGCGGTGCCGGAGGGGGCGGCGGCTTCGGGGTGCTGGCTGGAGAAGTGGCGTACGGAGGCCGTGACTTCGGGGGCGCGTGCTCTGGATCAGCTGCGGCTGGGGGTGCAGAACGCGCTGACGGTGCTGGGTACCGGGTTCCTTCGGCACCCGGAGAATGTCCGGCTGCGGGAGGATGTCGATCCCAAAGCGCTTCGGGATGCGTTGCTGCGGCTGGTGTACCGACTGCTGTTCGTGTTCGTCGCGGAGGACCGTGGGGCGCTGCTCGACCCGGAAGCCGGCGAGCGGCAGCGGGAGGCGTACGAGCGGTACTTCTCGTCGGCGCGGTTGCGGGAGCGGGCGCGGCGGCGTCAGGGGACGGCTCATGGTGATCAGTACGAGGCGCTGCGGATCGTTCTTGACGCGCTGGGGACGGAGGGGGGTCGGCCGGAGCTGGGGTTGCCTGGGCTTGGTGGGTTGTTCTCCCAGAGGGAGGCCGATGCGCCGCTCGATGGGCTGAAGTTGTCCAACGAGTCGTTGCTCTCGGCCGTTCGGCACCTGGCGCAGGTGCGCGATGTGGGGGCGCGGCGGTGGCGGGCCGTTGACTATCGGCATCTGGATGCCGAGGAGTTGGGCTCGGTGTACGAGTCCCTGCTGGAGCTGGAGCCGAAGCACTCCGCCACGGATCGGTCGTTCGAGTTGATCGAGGTGGCGGGGAACAGCCGTAAGACGACGGGGAGTTACTACACGCCGTCGTCGCTGATCGAGTGCCTGCTGGATACGACGCTGGACCCGGTGATAGACGATGCGGTCAAGCGGGGCGGGAAGCGGGCTGCTGAGGCTGGGCGTCCTGATCCGGCGGATGACATCGTGGCTGAGCTGCTTTCGCTGACGGTGTGTGACCCTGCCTGTGGGTCCGGGCACTTCCTTGTCGCTTCGGCTCGGCGTATCGCCAAGCGGGTGGCGTCGGTGCGGGAGCGGAACCCTGAGCCGACCGTTGATGCGATGCGGCATGCGTTGCATGAGGTTGTGGCGAGGTGCATCTATGGCGTTGACCTCAACCCGATGGCTGTGGAGTTGGCGAAGGTCTCGCTGTGGATCGAGGCGATGGAACCGGGCAAGCCGCTCGGGTTCCTGGACGCCCATGTGAAGCAGGGGAACGGCTTGATCGGAGCGACGCCGAAACTGTTGGCGGACGGTGTTCCGGATGAGGCGTTCAAGCCGATCGAGGGGGACGATCGGAAGTACGCGGCGGGGCTCGTTAAGCGGAACAAGGCTCAGCGGGGTGGGCAGGACGAGCTGCTGTTCGACACGGATGCGTTGCCGGGCAACGAGCGGTACGCCGCTGAGCTCGCGCGTATTGTTGCGGCGCCCGCCGATCTTCTGGAGCAGGTTCGGGCACAGGAGTCTGCCTACAAGGCTTACACCGAGTCGGCCGCGTACGTGCAGGACCTGCATGCCGCCGACGCGTGGTGCGCTGCGTTTGTGTGGCCCAAGCAGGAGGGTGCGCCAGAGGCGCCTACCGATCAGGTGTTTCGGGCGTTGCGGGGGCGGGATCAGTCTGCGGTTCCGGATGACACGCACGAGTGCATTCTGCGGCTGCGGGATCAGTACAGCTTCTTTCACTGGCATCTGGAGTTCCCCGAGGTCTTCTTCGTCCCGGAGTCCGGCGCAGGAATCCAGCCGGAAACAGGGTGGGCTGGAGGGTTTGACGTAGTAGTAGGAAACCCTCCGTGGGAAAGCGTGAACTTTCCAGAGACGGAATTCTTTGCGGTGCGCGCTCCGGAAATTGCGGCAACCAACAACACAGCTGCCCGTAAGAAGAAAATTCGAGAACTCAAGGAAAACCCGGAGACCACTCACCTGTACAGCAGCTACGAGCACGCTAAGCGTAAGGTCTACGGTGAAAGCCACTTCTGGCGCGCTTCAGGTCGCTACCCGCTAACCGGGCAGGGCAATCTTAACCTCTACGCACTCTTTACTGAGGGCGACCGCATCCTCACGTCTAGCCGCGGTCGAACTGGCGTCATCATTCCAACCGGCATCGCGACAGACGCACGTACTCAGTACTTCTTCAAGGACGTCGTCACGAAGGGCCACCTCGTGACTCTATACGGTTTCGAAAATGAGGAAAAGGTCTTCCCCAGCGTCCACCACAGCATGAACTTCGCCCTATTCTGCATGGCAGGATCCGGCTCCCCGGAAACCTCCATCTCATTCGCCTTCCGCGTCCGCCAAGTAGCCCAGATCCCTGAACGTGTCTACACCCTGACCGGCCACGATATCCAGCTCCTCAATCCGAACACCGGCACCTGCCCGGTCTTTCGCAGACGCCGCGACGCCGAGATCACCATTGGCATCTACCGCCGAGTTCCCGTCCTAATCAACGATGCAAAGGGGGCGGACGGGAACCCATGGGATCTCTCATTCATGACCATGTTCCATATGTCACATGAGTCGCACCTTTTCCGTCCCAATGTCCAGAATGGCGAGACCTTCGACGATCTCCTCAACAGCGGTTGGCGTCTCAACGGAAACGTACTGGTCCGCGGCACCGAACGACTCCTCCCTCTGTACGAAGCTAAGATGCTCCACCACTATGACCACCGCTTCTCTACGTATGAGAACGCCACAGAGAAACAACTAGCCGTGGGCACTCTTCCCCGCTTCACGCTGGATCGGCATCAGGACGCATCCGCTGTCCCCCTTCCCCGATACTGGGTTTCAGAAAAGGACATTCCTACCGGCGAGTTCGATGAAAAGACTGGCGAGGAAATCAAGGAAGCGGGCATCGCCACTCGCCTGGCTAGGAGAGGGTGGGATCGGGATTGGCTGCTTGGATGGCGGGATATCACAAACACGAGTAACGAACGGACTACTATCTCGTTCGTCTTCTCCCGGTCCGGAGTCGGCAACAAGGTCCCCATCATGACTTCGAGCCTTCCCGCAGCTACTCTCGGATCACTTATCGCCTGCCAGTCTTCCTTCGCACACGACTTTGCGAGTCGACAAAAGGTCGGCGGAATCACAATGAATTTCTTCATCGTGCGGCAGTTGCCCACCCCCACCCCCGCTCAACTGACCCCCCATTTGGGTTCGATCACCCCCCGCCTTCTCGAACTCACCTACACCGCCACCGACATGACCGCGTTCGCCCGCGACCTTGGTGACACCGGCGCCCCGTTCCGCTGGGACGAGGACCGCCGTGTAGTCATCCGTGCCGAGCTGGACGCCCTCTTTTTCCACCTCTACGGGATCGACCGCGACGACACCGCCTATATCCTGGACACCTTCAATGTCACCCGCGACAACGACGTGAAGGCGCATGGCGAGTACCGCACCAAGAACCTGATCCTCGCCGAATACGACCGCATGGCCGCCGCTGGCCTCACCATCGAGAACCCTCTGGCCGAGGGCGAGTCCGGCACCTACCGCTCCACCCTCATGCCACCCCCCGGCCAGGGCCCCAGGCACCCCGCCTGACAGCACGTCACCCCGTCGAGCAGATGGTCCTGGACCGGGCTCGCTCCAGGACCTAACCGCTGCCTGAACCCGTACAACACACCGCAGGCTTCACGCTGCGGCTTCACTCACGCGCCGACGGCCAGCCCATCGTGGGCCCAGCCATCACAGTCGAACCGGAGAATCACGATGAGCACGGACGCCGACCACCTCCTCGACGGCATACCCGCGATGAGCAAGTACGACGAGCAGGTATGGGCCACGCTCAACGACCACTGGCAGCGCCGCAACAACCGCCGCGGCCTGCCGAACTGGGCAAGCACAGCGCTGAGTCGCACTAGCGAGGCAGCCGGGAAGGCGACCAGAAAGGTCGCGGACGCCGTCCCGGACGCTGTCGCGGAACCCATGCGGCGCGCGGGCGACGCGGTCGCCGACAAGGCCCTGCGACCGGCGCTCGCGGGCGCTGCGGCGCTGCTCGACCTCGTCAACGAGTCGGCCAGGGAGCTCAACGACCCGAAAAACGTCGAGAAACTCGCCCGCAAGCAGGGTCTCGAACTCGAAAGCTTCACCGAACTGCGGAAGCAGGAACTCAAGTTCTGCGACCGGCTGCTGACCCGCAACACCCTCAAGTGGCGCACCGCAGGCGCCTTCGAAGGCGGCGCCATGGGCGTGCTGGCGTTGGTCCCCGTCGCCGGGATCCCCGCCGCGATGACGGCGGACATCCTCGTCGTCCAGGTACTGAGCACGTCGATCGCCTCGCGGATCGCGTACTCCTACGGCTACGACGCCAAAGACCCCGACGAGCAGCTCTTCATCCAACGCCTGGTACGCCGGTCCTTCATGGCGCAGGCGGCGAAGGCCGAGCCCTTGCGTGACACAGCACGGGCAGCGCACGCTCTCAAGGGACGCGTCAACTGGTCGCAAAAGCTCCGCCAGGACCATCGCCTCGTGGCCGCCCTGGAGAAGCTGATGCAGCAGCTCGGCCCGGCCGGCTCCAGAGTGCCGGTGCAGAACGTCGCCAAGGTCGTACCGTTCGTGGGAATTGTCGTCGGTGCGGGCATGAATGCCGCAATCCTCGGCAGGGTGGCCGCCGACGCCCAGCGGTACTGTCAGACCCGGTTCCTGTGCGAGAAGTACGGCCTGCCGCTACCGGCCGCACTGGCGACCGACGACGAGGACGACGACCCCCAGGTCGACGCCCCGTGAGTGCTGCGGTGGCGCCTGATCAAAGCGCCACCAACGCGTGGACCACTCCGCTCAGGCGTGGTCCACGAACCGCACGAACGACCGCCAGCCCTCACGGCCAACCGCAAAGGCGGGGCGGCTCACGTCCTTGGAGTCCCTTACGTGGACGGCTTGTTCGGCGATCGCGATCTCTACGCAGCTGTCGCCCTCACTGCCGCTGTAGCTGGACTTGAACCAGGCCTGTCCCGTCGCACCGCTGCTCATAGCTCTCCTCGCAGTCGCTCCAGCAGGTCCCGGGATTCCTTCGGGTTCAGGGCCTGCGAGCGCAGTGTGTCATAGCGCTGGCAGAGCACACTCACCTCTTTCGGGTCGGAGATCAGTCGCCCGTTCTTCTGCCCCTCGGAGTATCCGAGCCGCCGCCCCTCTGATGTCTCCAACACCTGCACCGGCCCATCCAGACACGCATGCAACCCGGCATCCCACGGCACCACCTGAAGCGTCACATTCCGCGGCGCACTGCGCTCCAGCACATGGTCGAAGAGCTCCTGCATCGCCTCCGCCTCCCCAAACCGCCGCCGGAACACATGCTCCTCAACGATGAAGCTGAACGGTACCTTCGGCCGCTCCCGCATCATCACCTGCCGATCCATCCGCGCCCCGAGTTGCGCCTCCAACTCCTCATCCGTACGCAACGGGATCGTGCCCTCGAACACCGCCCGCGCATACGCCTCCGACTGCAACAACCCCGGCACCAGCCGACACTCATACGTACACAGACTCACCGCCGCCCGCTCCAGCCGAGCCCACCGCCGGAACCACGCCGCCAACCCCACCTCCCCCCGGCTCAAATGACGCGCAGCCCTCCGCAACGCACCCGTGTTGCCGGTCGCCTCCTCCGCCCGCTCCACGAACGCCTCGTCCGGCATCCGACGCCCCAACTCCACCGATTCAACGGTGTGTTTGGAGTACTGGACGATCGCGGCCAGCTCCTCCCGGCTCAGCCCCGCGTGTTCCCGCAACGCCTGGACGACCGCCCCGAACGTACGCAGACTGTCGGAGGGGTGGGGTTCCTTCTCCCACTCCCCCGCCGGACTCGTCCGGGCGGCCCCAACCCCCGCAGCCGTCTCCGCCTCCGCCTCGACGATGTCCATTCGCCGCCCCTCTCTCCAGCCCTCGGGCCCGCACACGATCAGCACCCAGCGTGACGTCGGAAGAGACGTACTGTCCACTCTGCGTGCCCGTACGCTGACTCCGCGTACGGGGTGCCACGCTCGCAACAGCCCCCGCACTCCCGTCACGCTGGCTCCATGAACCAACCCCCATCCCAACTCACCACCCCCTCCCTCACCTTCACGCAGCTGCTCTCGTCCACCCCGCGCGGCGCTCGCCTCGCCCGGCTGCTCAGCGTGAGCCAGCTGCGGTCCTGGGACGCCCCGCACGACCTCACGGAGCGTGCCGAGATTGTCGTCGCGGAGCTCACCGCAAACGCCGTACTCCACGGGCGCCTGCCCGGTCGTAGCTTCCGGCTGACCCTCGTGTTCGACGCCCCGGCCGGCCGACTCCGCATCGACGTCACCGATGCACGCGGCGACAGAGACCCGCAGCCCCGTCCCGCGACCGCCGCCTCCTCCGACACGGCACTCCACACCGACGGACGCGGCCTCGCCCTGGTCGCCGCGATCGCCGACCACTGGGAGACGCTGCCCCACCCACCCAGCGGCAAGACCGTGCGAGCCGAACTGGTCGGTCCGGCCCGAGAGGCGTCCGACGAGAACCAGCCAACCCGCCTGATCACGCGTTGACGTTGCCAACACGTCTCCTTACGGTGGTCCCTTGTAGGGCGGGGGATCATGGGGGACTACAGACCGTGCAGGGGAAAGACACCGGCGAACCCGACCGGACCGTCACGGCACACGGTCTCCTGCTGGATGCCGAACATGCCTTTCTGCGTGCGGAGTTCCGCCTTGTACGGCCACTACTCCAGCGGTTCCAGAACGAGTTCGGCACGTCGTCCGACACCGACGACACCTCGATGCGTCACGCCGTTCTCCGCGCCGCCCTGGCCGCTCGTGCGGGGAACTGGCCGGAGGCGGCCCGATGGTGCCCCGACAGAGACGACCTCGGCTGGGCCGACACAGACATCGTCCACTCCCTTGCGGTGAGTGCCCTGCGCAGGCTGAGCGAAGAGGGACGGCACGCCGAAGCCAGTACCGCCGCGCTCGCGATCGTTCTATGGGCACACCTCCTGGACGAGGAGGATCTGAGCGACTTCCACGGGCTCCTCAGCGAACGGCGCGACACCCCCGTACCCGAGGAGCTCTGGGAGGAAGCCCGCCACCACCTGCACGGACGCATCGCCGACCTGCTGCACGCCCTGGACGTCCGAGCCGGCCGCGACGCCCTCGCCGCTTGGCGGACGGCGTGGGAGGCAGAGTGCGACGGCATCGACCCTGTCGTCATTCCCTCGGCCGCCGACCCCGACAGTCTCATCCCCCTCGGGCTCGCTGCCGGTCATCTCGTACGGCACGGCCGCCGTATCGACCTCCTCGACGCCTACACCGCGCGCCATCCCGACACGACCGCATGGACCGTGGACGCACCCGATCACCGTGCCTGCGCCGACGCGCTGGCCCAGGCTCTGGCAGGCCGGGGCCAGGACCGAGTGCGGGCCGGTGAGTGGACCTCGGCGCTCTCGGACTTCAGCACGGCGGCGCGGCTCGGACGCACCCTCGGGGCCAAGGAGGAGCAGGCCGTCCTGCGCGCTGCGGCGAACGTCGGGCGGACCAACACCGGTCGCGGCAACTCGCCCGTCACGCGGATCCAGGGCCTCGACCTGGCCCATGCCCTCCTGCCGCAGGACACCTCCCTAGGCGCCGAGTTGACCGCCGAGCTGGTGCGTCAGGGCCGCAGAGTTTTC
Source organism: Streptomyces sp. NPDC057253 (assembly GCF_042669125.1). Classification (NCBI taxonomy): domain Bacteria; kingdom Bacillati; phylum Actinomycetota; class Actinomycetes; order Kitasatosporales; family Streptomycetaceae; genus Streptomyces; species Streptomyces sp. NPDC057253. The sequence goes on from NZ_JBHUXV010000007.1 coordinate 61,309, forward strand.
AAGAGCGACCCGGCGCAGAGCCGTAGGCGTTTCGCGCGCGCCCTGGAGGTGACGCCCGGAGACCCGGACGCCCGGTCGGGCCTCGACGACCACCTGAGAGCGGACCTCGATCGGGGCGACAAGCTCCGCGTCGACGACGTGCAGGGGCTGCTCGAGAGGGACCCGGAATGCGTACCGGCCCGGAAATGGCTCGGGGACCACTACGCGGAACTGGCGATGGCCGCAACCCCCGCCCCTGACGACACCCGCAGCACCCTGGAGCGCCGCGTCGAACTGCTGAGCCTGGCCGTGGACATCGCGGACCCTGCCCGGAACAGCCGGGTCAGGGAGCAACTGGACACCGCCGTTCTCCTGCTCGCGGAGTACCTGGAAGTCACCGTGTCCCCGTCGGACGTCATCGACCTGTTCCTCCGGGATCTGCTGCGGACCGGTGTGAGTGCCCGTTTCGATCAGACCGTGGAATCCGCCTACTTGAACCGGGCCCGGGAACGCGAACGGGCCGGCGATCCGGGCGGGGCGCGGCGCGACCGCGCGTGCGCGGAGCGGATCGGGGCCGGGCTGCCCGCCCAAGGCCTGCTCTTCGGCCCCAGCCCCGGACCCCACGCCCGCGGACGCGGTCGTGACGACACCGGACAGGAAGCTCTCTTTTGACCACCGACGCATCCGCCGCCCCGGACCGCGGGGGCAGCGAACTCCCCCCGATCCCCTGGTTCGGCCCCACGCTTCACGAACTCGTGCCGGTCATCGCGCCAGGCACCCGCCCCCTGCCTCTACGCAGGCAGGCGGCACAAGCGCTGGCCAAGGCCCGACAGGATCCGGTCAGGCACGGGCTCATCGAGCGCGCCGACCAAGCCTCTCGCAGTCCCGTCGCCGCACTCGTCGCCGAAATGCTCACCCCTCCCTTGCCCCCGCAAGCCTCCGAGGAGCGTCCGTGACCGAGTCCGCCCCGGCCGTACCCACCGGCCCGCCGTCCGAACTCGACAAGCTGCGGCGCCGGGTCGAGGCGTTGTCCCGCAAGCGCGACGAGGCCGAGGCCCGACTGCGCGACCTGCTGACCGCGCTGCTGCCGCTGGACGATGTCCTCGCGGACACGAGCCGCCGGACCGGTGCCCTGCACGAGGCGCGGTCCCCACGTGAGGCGGTCTCCGCCGCGATCGCGCTGAGCGAGCAGGTCGACGCGGCGCACCGGATGCTGCGCAGCGAGTTGGCCGATCACGACGTCGTCCCGGTGGACGTGGTGGGCCGGGTCGTCGATCCGGCGGAGATGCGCGTCGTCGGTAAGGAACCGCATCCGACCTGGCCGGAAGGCACGGTACTCAGGGAGAAGCTCACCGGCTTCCGCCTGGGCGGCGCCGTCCTGCGAGTCCCACGGGTGGTCATCGCCGTGCCTGGACCGGCACCGGAGCCCGACCCCGAACCATCGGTCACGATCGCCGCTCCAGGTGGCAAGCGAACGCAGCCACAGCGCACCACCCGCTCCCAACGGCTCCGCCTGCCACGCAAGCCCTCGGCCGGACGCGGACGCCGCTCGCGCCGTACCTGACCCGACCCACCAGTACCGCACCGCCCCGTTCGCCTTCGACGCTCCAAGACGATCAGGAAGCACCCTGCCATGCACCGGACTCTCGGTATCGACCTCGGCACCACCAACTCCGTCACGGCCTGGCTGCATGACGGGGTCCCCACCGTCCTGCCCAACCGTCACGGCGATCCGGCCACCCCCTCCGCCCTCGGAATCGACTCCCGAGGTGCCTTGCTGGTGGGGCAGGAGGCTCTCAACTGGCGTGCGGGAGACCCGTGTTCCGTCATCACCGAGGTCAAGCGGCTGATCGGGCGGCGCTGGGACGACGACCTCGTACAGCAGGCGCTCGCCACGCGTCCGGACGACGCACCGCCGGTGCGGGCCGGAGCCGACGGCTCGGTGGAGATCCGGCTCGGCGAGCACTACCTCTCCCCCGTGCAGGTTTCCGCCATCCTGCTGCGGCGACTGAAGAAGGATGCCGAGGACGCGGCGGGAGTGCCGTTCCGGCGGGCGGTGATCACCGTGCCGGCGTACTTCGCCGAACCGCAGTACCACGCGGTGCGCGAGGCAGGACGGCTGGCCGGGTTCCATGTGGCGGGGATCGTGGAGGAACCCACCGCCGCCGCGCACGCCTTCGGTGTCAGGTCGGGCGAGAACGGGACCCCGGACTACGCGACCCTGCTCGTCTTCGACCTGGGCGGCGGCACCTTCGACGTGTCCCTGCTGACGATCGGCCCCGGCTACTTCTCGGTGGACAAGCTGGGCGGTGACAACCTCCTCGGCGGTGCCGACTTCGACGCACTGCTGGACCGGCACCTGCGCGAGCGACTCGACGGACGTGACCACGGCAGCGAAGGGGACGCCTCCCGCATCCGGGCCGCCGCCGAGCGCGCGAAGATCGAACTGTCCGCGCGAGACGCCTTCGACGTGACGCTCGCACCGCTCGGTCTGCAGGGCGGCTCCTGGTCGGGGACGGTACGGCGTACCGACTTCGAGAAGCTCCTCACCGAGCACCTCGGCCGGATGCGGGACACGGTCTCGTCGGTGCTGACGGAGAGCGGCTCACTGCCCGAGGACATCCAGCGGGTTCTCCTGGTCGGCGGCTCCACCCGCATCCCCGCCGTCCGGCGTGATCTTCAGGAGCTCTTCGGCGAGGACACGGTGTCGGACGCCGTGGACCCCATGATGGCCGTCGCCCACGGTGCCGCCGTTGAGGCCAGTCTCCTCGACACCCTCGACTGCCCTGCCGAGAGCTGCACCATCGAGGGCATCCCCGTCACCGCGGACGCCTGCCCGTCCTGTGCCACCCCGCTCCTCGGTGCCGCCACCGTGGACTGCCCGGGCTGCCACGTCCCTGCCCCCGAACTCACCGCCGTCTGCCCGGTGTGCACCACGGATCTGTCCGGACTGCGGGCTGCCGCTCCGGCGACGATCCGGACGGAGTGCCCGGAGTGCGGCCGCGACGACAACCCCGCCTCCGCGACCGCGTGCCTCGACTGCGACGCACCGCTGGACCTGGGCGGGCTGAAGTGCCCCGGCTGCGGAATGCTCAACGCCCCCGGTCTCAGCAACTGCTCACTCTGCGGCGGCGACTTCGGCACCGCGCTTCCCCAGCAGGTCACAGCCCAGCACATCGGCCTTGAACTGGACGACGGCACCCTCAAGGTCCTCTTCCCCGGCGGCACCCACTACCCGACCGAATGGCACCAGGACGACGACCTCGCGGTACGCAGCGACAACGGCGCGTCGGTGCGCTTCCAGCTCTGGGAAGGACCGCACCTGCGCTCGGCGCAGCGCAACGAGTTCTGCGGGAGCTTCGTCGACGGACGCACCGAGGGGCTCCGCGGAGAGGTGCCTCTCACCGTTCAGGCAAAGCTCGATGCCGACCGGACCATCGCCCTGCGGTACCGCCTCGGCTCCGGCGACTGGCGAGGCGCGGAGCTCCGCCGCAGCGTGGTCTCCACCGGTACGGGCCGGAAGGCAGCGGAACTCCACGACCGGTACGCCCGCTTCCTGGCCGACTTCAAGCACGGCCTGACCGCAGCCGAACTCGACGCCCTCACCGAGGCCCAGGCCGACTTGGCGGCCCTCGCCAGGGGAGAGACCGTGGGCCGTTCCCTGGACGGGCTCCTGGAATCCGCCCGCACCACCCTGGACCTGTGCACGCGGGCCCGGAGTGCCTACGCGCAGGCGAGCATCGCCTCCCGAAGCGGGCGCGGACTGTTGCCGCCGCCGCTCCTGGAAGAACTTCGAGAAGGCGCCGAGGCGGTCATGGACGCACGCAAGGCCATGGACCCGGGCGCCATGCGGGCGAACACCGAACGCGTGGAGGACCTCTGGACCGGAATCGATCCGGCGGTCCGGACCTCTCTCATGACCATCCAACTGGCCGAACAGGACGCCTACCCGGCGACCCTGCGGAAGGAGATCGTGGCCGCCCGCGACGAGCTGCGCAGCGCGGTGGAACGCGGCGATCAGGCGGCTCAGGACGCACAGCTCGTACGGCTCGTGGGCCTGGCCAAGTCAGGCAGCGGCCAGTTCGCGGACGTGACCAGGCCGCCGTCCGTGGGCAGCGTGCTGCCCACGGAGCGGTGACGGTTTTCGGGAGCCGTTGTTCACCAACCCAGAGTCCATTGACAGTGTCAACAGGTAGAGTGGAGTCATGTCGCAGCCCGAGCTCCTTCCCGGCACTCCCGAGTTCCGCATCAAGCTCCCCAAGGGCGGTGAGGCGCGCGGGCACCTGCTGGCCGAGTTCGGCGGCAACGGCACCCACAAGTTCCTGCTGCGGGAGGGTTCCCTGGTGGCCGCCGAGGCCTGGCCCGGGCTCGGCGACCACGCCCGCCGCAACCGCGCGGATCTGCGCGCGAGCGGCGGCCTCGTCGACGCGACGGTCGACCCCGGCCTGCCGAAGGACCAGCAACGGTGGAGGGCGGCCCGGGACATCGAGTGCAACTCCTCCTCGGCCGCCGCCGCGCTCGTGTACGGCTACGACGCTTCCGGCCCGGAGTCGTGGCGCACCGCGGAGGGCCACCCGCTCGCCGACTATCTCTCCACCGGTTGGCGTGCCCCGCGCAAGGCGTGGCTGGTGCGCGGCTCCAACGTCTCCGGGCACAACCTGGTGCGGCAGTTGTGGCTCCAGGAGGGACTCGTCTCGCTCGCGGGCGCGCATCTGCCGCCCATGGAGGAGACCGACCCGACCAAGAGCGCGCTGCGCCGCTTCGTCGAGGACGGATACGAGGGGGCGGCCTCGTACAACCAGAAGCGGGGCCTGGTCGACGAGTTGCACGCCTTTCTGACGCAGATGCGCGTCGGCGACGTCGTGGCCACCATCAGCGACGGTCTCCTGCACATCGGGCACATCACCGGGGAGGCCGTACAGACCGCGTCGCCGGACGGGCTGTCCAATCTGCGGCGGACGGCCGCCTGGCGGCCGGGCAGCCACCCGTACGAGGACCTGCCGGAGGAGCTGCAACAGAAGCTGTCCGTCCAGCATGACGTGGTCGACCTGACCGCCGTTCTGGACGCGCTGGACGAGCTCATGGGGCTGACGGACCTCACGGCCCCCGTGGCGAGCGGGGAACTGACCTTGCCGGACATCACCGACGCCCTCGCCGCCGAACTCCTCGTCCACGACCGTGCGTGGCTGGAGGAGATGCGAGAACTCCTCATCGACGAGCGGCAGTTGGTTCTGTACGGCCCGCCGGGCACCGGCAAGACGTACCTGGCGATGAAGCTGGCCGAGTACCTCGGCGGCGGCCCGGAGCAGGTCAAGATCGTGCAGTTCCATCCCTCGTACGCCTATGAGGACTTCTTCGAGGGGTTCCGGCCCGTGGAGGACCCCGAGACACGGGAGGTGGCCTTCCGGCTGACGGCCGGCCCCCTCCGGGAGCTCGCCGATCTCGCCTCCCGCGACGGCAACCGGCACATCCCGCACTTCCTGATCATCGACGAGATCAACCGGGCCAATCTGGCGAAGGTCTTCGGCGAGCTGTACTTCCTCCTGGAGTACCGGACGAAGTCGGTCCGACTCACCTACTCGGGGGACGACTTCGCGCTGCCGCCCAACCTCTTCGTGATCGGCACGATGAACACCGCCGACCGGTCGATCGCCCTCGTGGACGCGGCGATGCGGCGCCGCTTCGCGTTCGTGGAGCTGTCCCCGCGCACCGAACCGACCGCCGGGCTGCTCGCCCGCTGGCTGAAGCGCGAGGGCAAGGACCTGGAGCCCGCCCGCCTGCTCGACGCCCTCAACGCCCGTATCGACGACGCCGACTTCGCCATCGGACCGTCGTACCTGATGAAGCCGGGCGTGTACCGCGACGGCGGCCTCGAACGGACGTGGCGCACGAAGATCCTGCCCCTGCTGGAGGAGCACCACTACGGCGAGGGCCTCGACGTCACCGCCCGCTACGGTCTCGATGCCCTGCGCGAGCAGCGCCCATGACACTGCCCATGCCTGAGGTGTCACTGCGCGAGTACGGGCCCGCCGTGTCCGTCGCGCTGGACACCGAGGCCGGGCGGGCCCTGGCCGCCTCCGGGATCCTGCAGAGCGCGACCCCCGATCCAGGTCGTGCCGGGCACTGGCTGCTGCGGGCGGGGAGCCGGGTCGGCGCCGTGCGCACGGCCGGCGGTCAGGTCGTACGGATCATGCCCAAGACTCCGGTGAGCCGGTTGTTCTTCCTCCTCGGGTTCAGCCTCGACCCGGCCCGCGCCTGGCGCGACAGCGGCGAGGGCACCGTGGACACCGGCGCCCACGACGATGTCGTGCCCGCCCTCGCCCATGCCGTGGAGCGACAGATCGACGGGGCCCTGCGACAGGGTGTCCTCCAGGGGTACCGGGGGGTGGAGGAGACTGCGCTGGTCGTGCGCGGAAGGCTGCGTGAGGCCGAGCAGATCCGGCGGCACTTCGGCCGTACGCCGCCCGTGGAGATCGCCTACGACGCGTACACCGCCGACACCGCCGAGAACCGCATTCTGCGCGCCGCGACCGAGCGGTTGCTGCGGCTGCCGGGTGTTCCCGGTCCCGTCCGGCGGCGCCTCGCTCATCAGCGGGTACGACTGGCCGACGCGCTGCCGTTGATACGGGGGCAGGCGCTGCCGCGGTGGCAGCCGTCGCGCCTCAACTCCCGCTATCAGCCCGCCCTTCGGCTCGCGGAAGCCGTGCTGCGGGGCACCTCGCCGGAGCACCGCCCTGCCGAGGCCGACCCGCTCGCCGTGGACGGCTTCCTGCTCGACATGAACAAGCTGTTCGAGGACTTCGTGACCGTCGGCCTGCGCGAGGCGCTCAGGGAGCACGGTCTGACCGCGCGCCTCCAGGACCCCCATCACCTCGACGTCGCGGGTCGGGTGGGCATGCGCCCCGACCTGGTCGTCCGCACCGGTGACGGCCGCACCCCGCTCGCCGTCGTCGACGCCAAGTACAAGGTCGAGAAGGCCGACGGGCTTCTCAACGCCGACCTGTACCAGGCGCTCGCGTACGCCACGGTGCTCGGTCTGCGCGAGGCTCACCTCGTGTACGCCGCCGGACGGCAGCCCTTGCGCCACCACGAGGTGCGCGGAACGGCCGTGCGAATTTATCAGCACAGCCTCGATCTCTCCCGCGAACCAGAACAACTCCTCACGGCTTTCCGGGAGATCGCCGGACGTCTGGCGTCCGGAAGAAGGGAAGGTATCTGATGCCTCGGCTCGCCTTCGCCCAGAGTTTCTGGGACGGCTACGACGCCTTGGACAAGCCGGTGCGGGCCGGAGTGCGCAAGGCCATGGCGAAGTTCCAGGCCATGAGCGCGGCCGAACTCAACGCGGACAAGGGGCTGCACCTGGAGTCCGTCCACAACGCCCGTGACCCGCGGATGCGGACGATCCGCATCACCGACTTCTGGCGAGGTGTCGTCCTCGCGCCCGACGACGGCAGTGACATGTTCCTCCTGGTCAATGTCCTGCCGCACGACGACGCCTACACCTGGGCGGCGAAGCGCCTGTACAGCGCGAACTCCGCGACGCGCGCCCTGGAAGTGCGCAACGCCGTCGCTCTGGACGAGCTGACACCGCTGTACGAGACGGCCGCGCGCACGGCTCCCCGGTTGCTGTTCGCGAACGTCTCCGACGGCACGCTGCGCGAGCTCGGCATCGACGACCAAGTCCTGCGCGCCGCACGATCATTCGTGGACAAGGCCCAACTGGAGGCTTTCGCCACACTGTTGCCGGAGGACCAGCTGGAGGTGCTCCAGTACCTCGCCGAGGGCTTCAGCCCGGAGGAGGTCTACCGGGACGTCGTGGCCGTGCACCGCCCCGCCGACGCGCCCGCCGAACCGGTCGAGGACCTGGCCACGGTGATCACCAACACGTCCGCCCGCATCCGACTGGTCACCGGACCGCGGGAGTTGGAGGAGATGCTGGCAAAGCCGTTCGCGGCCTGGCGGGTCTTCCTGCACCCCTCCCAGCGACGCGTCGCCTACCGCACATCGTACGGCGGCCCTGTCCAGGTCACCGGGGGACCCGGCACGGGCAAGACGGTGGCCGCGCTGCACCGGGTCAAGCATCTGCTCGGCCGCTCCGAGGACGGCCGCATCCTGCTCACGACGTACACGAACGCGCTCGCCGCCGGACTGCGCGAGCTGCTCGGCCTGCTCCTCGACGAGGACGAGAAGCTGCTGGCACGGGTAGATGTGACAACGGTCGACGCCTGTGCCAACGGCGTCGTTCGCGCCCACTCGGCGACCGCGCCGAAGCCGATCGGGGACCGGGAGCAGCGGCAGTTGTGGGAGAAGGTGGTCAAGCAGCTGGATCTGCCGTTCACCGCCCGGTTCCTGGCCCAGGAGTACCGACACGTTGTCCTCGGCCAGAGCCTCCGCGATGTCGACGCCTACCTCGCCGCGAGCCGCCGCGGCCGCGGCACCGGTCTCGGTGCCGCGCGCCGCCGGGAGGTGTGGAGGGGCGTGGAACGGTTCGAGCAGTTCCTGCGCGACCGCGGCGAGACCACGCACCTGGGCATCTGCGCCCGTGCGGCGGAACTCCTCGCCGACGGGCCGGCGCCGTACGCCCATGTCGTCGTGGACGAGGCACAGGACCTGCACCCCGCACAGTGGCGGGTGCTGCGTGCCGCCGTCTCCCCCGGGGCCGACGACCTGTTCATCACTGGTGACCCGCATCAGCGGATCTACGACTCCCGGGTGTCGCTGGGCTCGTTGGGCATCGCCTCGGTCGGCCGCAGCTTCCGGTTGCGCGTCAACTATCGCTCCACGGAGGAGATCCTGGCCTGGTCGGCCCGCCTCCTCGCGCCCGTCACCGTCGACGCGCTCGAGGGTGAGGGGACGGACTCGCTGGCCGGGTACCGCTCGCTGCTCCACGGCGGCCGCCCCCGGGTGCGCGGGTACGCCACCCGGCAGGAGGAGACGGAGGCGCTGGTGGAGCGGGTCCGAACCCTGGTCGCCGAGGGTTTCGCGCCGCATGAGATCGGTGTGTGCGCGCGCTTCAACCTCGCCCTGGACGCGGCCGAGGAGAAGCTGAAGGCCGCGGGGATTCCGGTGCTACGGGTCAAAGGGCAGGTCACGCAAGGGTCCGAGGGCGTGCGGTTGGCGACGATGCACGCGATGAAGGGACTGGAGTTCCGGGCGGTGTCGGTGCTCGGCGTCGCCGAGGGCACCGTCCCGTTCGCCCGTGAGATCACCCCGCGTGAGGCGGACCCGCTCCAGCACGACGCCGATCTGCTCCGTGAGCGCTGTCTGCTCTTCGTCGCCTGCACACGCGCTCGCGAAACCCTGAAGGTGTCGTGGAGCGGGACCGCGAGCCCCTTTCTCCCGCCCGTCGACTGACCGGCGAACCGGCTCATTCCTCCGGTGCCAGGGCGCCCGTGGCCAGACCGTCACGGGCGACCTCGGCGAGCTGTCGGCTCAGCTCGTCGACCTTGCGCATCCCCTCCTCGAACGCGGACAGGGCACGAAAGGCGGAGCCGTACCGACGCTGCTCGTCGATGCCCATACGGGGAATACGTGAGCCCCTGCCGTCGAAGCGGTAGGTCCCGCTCGCGCTCGTGGACCTGCGGGCGTTGGCCGAGCTGCGCAGGAACCCTTGCAGATAGTCCGTGTCGAGCTGCTCGCTGGCCGAGACGGGCTCCGGACCCTCGTACGCCACGAGCCCTGCGCGGGCCAGATCCGCGACGCTGGTGGTGGCGCCGTCCAGCGAGCCCGGCCCGCCGCCCGCCGCGAGTTCGGGCAGAAGGGCGGCGAGTTGCCGGATCTGGTCCTCCAACTCCTTGCGCAGGGCGACGTATTCAGCGGGGTAGTCGCGGTGCCGGGAACGGAGATGGCTCCCGGGGGTCAGGTCCACGGCGTCGTCGAGGAGTTCGATCAGCGGCACGTCGGCAACCTGGTCGGGGCGTGGTTCCAGATCCCCGTCGGGCGGGTTCTCCGTCAGGTCGACCATGCTCACGGTGTGGTGTGTGTCCACCCCTTCCGTGTTCTCGGGACGCTGGAGACACCACAGGTGCACAGGCAGGGCGTGCGAGGTCGCCGTCCCTGGCGGCAGGGCGATCACTTGGCGCACGATGCCCCGGCGGACGAGTTCCGACCGGATGCGGCGACCGGCCTTGCGGTAGGCGACCGAGGCCGGCATGACCATGAGGACGTGGCCGCCGGGTGCGGTGTGGGCGTAGGCGTGCTGGAGCCAGGCCAGCTCTCCCTCGGCTTTGGACGGGGTGCCGAGGTCCCAGCGGGAGTCGAGCAGCAACTCCTCCCGCCCCCACTCGGTCACACCGGCCGGGGGGTCACAGACGACCAGATCCGCCTTGAGATCCGGCCATACGTCCGCACGCAGTGAATCGCCTGCCACGATGCGCACGCCGGAGCGGCCCAGAAGGTCGGCGCGCAGCTGTGCGAAGCGAGCGCTGTCGTCATCCACCTCCTGGCCGCAGCAACGCGTCCCGGCGTCGGAGGCCACAGACAGCAGGAGCACCCCGATTCCGCAGGCGGGATCGAAGACCGTGGCGCCGGCCGGCAGTTCGGGGGCGAAGTGGCGGACGGCACGCACCACGCGCTCAGGGGTCACCTGGTCGGACCCGGCTCGCCGAGCGGAGTCCATAAACCGGTCAGTAAGTCCGTTTACAAGGTCGACGGACGATCCTGTTCGGACGAGCGCCTGCACACGGGTGGCTACGTCGTCCGGCAGCCTCGGTCCGGCCTGCCCGGCCAGGGCCGCGGCGACCTGCGCCAGGCCCGAGACCATCTGTTCCCCGTATGCGGCCCGCATGGCCTGCCACAACTCGACCTCGGGTGACACCTCCTGGCCCTTGCGCTGTTTGTCCAGCCATTCCTGGACCTCGGTCAGCGCATAGAGCGGACTGTTCGCGGCACCTCCGGCCGGCGCGGGGAAGTCGTCGTAGCGCCGACGCCAGTTGGAGACAGCGGCCCGGGTGACTCCGGCCAGCCGGGCGATCTCGGCGCCGGTGACCAGTGGGCCGACCGATGGAGCGGCGTTGTCCGTCATACCTCCAGCGTACACGGATCGACATCAGCATTCCAGAGTCTAGTCCGTTGACAACGTACACACATGAATGCTTCTCTGAGTCGTGTACTTGATACCCTCCTGGCACAGGGAGCCACGCCATGCCCTCGCACACCGAAGTACGCACCGTTTACCGGCTGTCTGGCGTCGCCCCCACCAGCGAAGCCATGCTGGACGCCCTTGACCCCGAACTTCTGGACGGCCTCGGTGCAGATCCACATGTACCGGAGGCACTCGGGGTCCCGGCTGTGTACATCACCTGTGGGATGGAACGCACCGAGGCCCCGTGGTGCGAGCCCATGTCGCGCACCACGGGCATCGTGGTCCACGAAAGCGTCCGCCGCACCGCTGCTCTGCTGCTGCTCGCAGTCGATGGCGCGGTGTACGCGATCGGCTGCGACCAGGGGTACCGGTTGATCCCCGAACACCTCAAGGACAAGCGTTTCGGTCTCTCGTTCGCCATCCGGCAGATGGACCCGACCTGATCCGCGGAGCCGTGTCGAGATCTCTCGGGCAAGCACGCACGGACATCTCCTTGGTTCCGGGCGGCGCCTCGGTCCCGTTGCTGGGTATTCGCGACCACTCGCGCATCGTGCGCAGCCTGGGCGGATACCTCGACAACCTGCCGCTCACCCGGTCGCGGTACAGCCTCGGCAAGGCCGTGAGCGCCCAGGGCGGTTGCGGGCTGCGGATCGCCCTCGGGATCGAACCCGAGGCCCTGCTCTCCGACCTGCGGACCATCGCCAGGATCTGCCGCGAGGACATCCCGCACCCGGAGTTGGAGTTCGTCGACCACATCGTGCCGGTGAGCGACCCGACGACCCTCGACACTCTCCACGAAACCCTGGAGGACCGTCTCGGCCGACCCGACGAGGGAAGCTTCTCCGTCTGCGTCCCCTCCGAACATCACACGGCACACGCGGAGGCCACCACGTACATGACCCAGATCAACAGCGACAACGGAGCCCTGATCTCGGACGACTTCGACCTCGGATACGTGCTCACCCGGGCCCGGCTCGCACCGCCCGGCCGGCGCCTGAAGGCACTGCGCGAAGGGACGGTGACCCTGTCCGGGGGCCGCCGGCGGGGCACCGCCGACACGCTCGCCGTCACCAGCGCGCTGATCTGGCTGGAGACTGGCGTGTCCCTCGGCTCCCGACGGTTCTTCCTGATGGACGGCGAGTGGTACGAGGCCGGGGCCGCCTATGTCGAGGAGTGCCGGGCCACGGTGCGGGCGCTGTTCTCTCCTCTGCCTTCCGTCTCCCTCCCCTCTTGGGAGGACGGCGAGTCGGAGAACGCCTACAACAACAGAGTGGCCGACGAGTACAACAGCGGGATGGCTGAGGGTCAGCCCCGCTGGCTCTGCCTCGACACCAAGACCGTCGCCAACCCTCTCCGGCCCAGGGACCAGGTCGAGATCTGCGACCTGCTCACGCCGGACGACACCCTGATCCTCGTCAAGCGGGCAGGCTGTTCCAGTCCGCTGAGCCACTTGTTCAGCCAGGCCAGGGTCGCGGTGGAGCTGCTCCAGGAGTCCGCCCGGGTCCGCAGCGAGTTCACCGCCAAGGTGGCCCGGCTGAGTCGAGGCGCACGCCTGCTTCCCGGTGACTACACGCCCAAGCGCATCGTCCTTGCGATGCTCCTCAAGAACCGCACGAGCCTGACCCCGGACTCCGTCTTCGGCTTCTCCCAGATCACCATCGCCCAGACCGCGAAGGCGTTGGCGGCACGAGGGGTGACTGTCGAGGTCATCGGCATCCCTGAAGGCGGCACCGACGCACTTTCACAGCCGTAGTGCGAGGTGGAGACCAGTGCAGCGGGATAACGGCCCACCGTCGCCTGTTGCCGACTGCCGTGGAGTACCGCACTTCGACTGCTTCCGTCCTCTCCACTGCCCAAAGCCGAGACAGTGGCCGTCGGAAGCGCCGGTTCCCTGGGACTTCTCTGGGACTTCCGGTCGCGTCAAGGAGTACGGATGCGAAAGAATCGAACGGTGATCTGTGCAGATCAACATCGCGAACCCGCCCAGAGGGCCAGGTCACAGGGCCACCCGTTATCTTCCGGCCACGCTCCACGGGCTCTGCCGACCGGCTGCGGCTGCGGCTGCGGCTGCGGCTGCGGCTGCACGAAGATCACGTCGATGGCAGCGTCGGCGCGGGGCAGGTAGTGGGAGCACTTCCGCAGTGTGACGATCGATTCGCCGGCCTCCGGTTCCTCGGAAGCGTAGAGGTGGCGCGGGGCGTGGAAGCCGTGTTCCCGCGACGGTTCGCAAGCGCGAGCGCCGTCGGTGCCGCCCGCCGCGGCCGGCGCGGGCTTCCACACAGGTGACGGTCGATCCCGTTGGTCCGACTCAGGGTCATGGAGAAACCTTGGCTCCTTGTCGCACGAGGAGCCGCTCCAGGCCAACCCGGCCGGAAGGCGGGCTTGTTGGGTGATCACTCGCCAGGGGATACTTCTACAGCACTGTAGTTGCCTCGTGCCGCCGGTTCGCCCTATAGGCCGACGGCCCTCGCCGGGAAAGGGCGGACCTGATGTTCGGCTTGAGTGAACTGGCCTTGATCCTCCTCGTCGTCATCGTGGTCGTCGGAATCAAGAAGCTGCCCGAGCTGACCCGGTCGGCGGGCAAGGCGGCGCGGATCTTCAAGAGTGAGGCGAAGGCCCTCAAGGAGCAGGACCGCCCCTGAGGTCTCGGCCGGGAAGTCATTTTCGGCCGTTTCCGTCGCCCCCGCGTTGACCTCACTCCTCCGCGATTCCGGGCCACCTATGCTTCTACGCACCTGTAGAAGGTCCACACAGGAAGGGCCTCACGGGAACACACGCACGCATAAGGAGTGGACGCCACGATGGTGTTCAAACGACTGCTCGGATCGCTCGGAGTGGGCGGCCCCACGGTGGACACGGTTCTCGATCCCGGTGCCGCACGCCCCGGCTCCGCCCTGACCGGCCAGGTCCATCTCAGGGGCGGTGACGCCGACTTCGACATCGAGCACATCACCCTGGAGCTGGTGGCACGGGTCGAGGCGGAGCGCGAGGACGGCGAGAGCGAGGGCGTGGTCGTCTTCGACCGGTTCACCGTCGGCGGCGGCTTCCGGCTGGCGGCGGGTGGCGTGCACAGCGTTCCGTTCACCGTGACGCTGCCGTGGGAGTCGCCGATCACCGAGCTGTACGGGCAGGGTCTGGGCATCGTGCTCGGCGTGCGGACCGAACTGGCCGTGGCCGGCGCGAAGGACAAGGGTGACCTCGACCAGCTGAGCATCGCTCCGTTGCCGGTGCAGGAGGCGATCCTGGAAGCACTCGGGCAGCTCGGCTTCGGCTTCAAGTCGGCCGACCTCGAACACGGGCACATCGCGGGCACCGGCCAGCGGCTGCCCTTCTACCAGGAGATCGAGCTCGTTCCGGCGCCGCAGTACGCCCACCAGGTCAACGAGATCGAGGTGACCTTCCTGGCGGGCCCGGGCGGCATGGAGGTCGTCCTGGAGGCCGACAAGCGCGGCGGCCTGTTCTCCTCCGGTCACGACGCGGTGACCCGGTTCACCGTCTCCCACGAGGGCGTCGAGCATCAGGACTGGAACACGGTCGTCGACGGCTGGATTCGGCGGTTGGTGGAGCACCGGGCCTCGTACGGCTCGCACGCCGTCCACGGAGACGACCCGTACGCCCACGGTCATGGATTCGGCGGTCATCACGGCCACGGCGAGCACCACCACGACGAGGGCCACCGGTCCGGCCCCGGCATGGGGACCGCGATCGCCGCGGGCGCGGCCGGTGTGGCGGTCGGTGTGGTCGGCGGGATGGTCGCGGCCGAAGTGGTCGACGAGATCGGCGACTTCTTCGAGGACGAGGAAGAGGAAGCAGAGGAGGACTGACCCGTCACAGGCAGACCCGCAGGGCTGGTCGGCCGCCGGTCACCCGCCGATGTGCGCAGGAAGTGATCGGCGGCCTCCGGCTCGCCCAGCGGGCCGAACTCCAGCGGGGAACCGTCCGTGCAGCGGAGCCGGAAGGTGGCGCATCCGCACATCCGCACGGCCGACCGGCCTCGCCCTCGACACGCGCGCCGACGACACCGACGGCCGCGCCGGTCCGGGACCGTGGCTCGTTCTCGGGAGCGCGCTTCCCGCAGCCAAGTGGTGGCCCGGTCTCAGCCGCCCCTCCCCCGCGGCGCGACGCATGCCCTTGGGCGGGACGCGGATTCCCAGGCCCGCCGTCGCACCCGGGACGTCGCCATGCCACTGCCCCACGACAGGCCGAATCCCCCGGACACAGCCGGAACTTATCCGCTCCATCGCTAGTTTCTACATTGCTGTAGATATAGATGAGGGCACGGGCCGCCGACAGGGCGGACCGGCCCCCGCGAGCGAACTATGGAGTTCTCATGGCCCTGTGGGACCGCGTCAAGGAATCCGCATCGACGATGCAGACCCAGCTGATGGCGAAGAAGAACGACCTCAAGAGCGGCGCCTTCCGCGACGCCAGCATGGCCATGTGCGCCCTGGTCGCCGCCGCCGACGGCACCGTCGACCCGTCCGAGCGGCAGCGCGTGGCGCAGCTGATCTCGACCAACGAGGTGCTGCAGAACTTCCCCGCCGACGACCTGCGCCGCCGCTTCGAGGACAACCTGACCAAGCTGACCACCGACTTCGACTTCGGCAAGGTCAGCGTGCTCCAGGAGATCGCCAAGGCCAAGAAGAAGCCCGCCGAGGCGCGGGCCGTCATCCAGATCGGCGTCATCATCGGGGGCGCCGACGGCGACTTCGACAAGGACGAGCAGGCCGTGGTCCGCGAGGCGTGCTTCGCCCTCGATCTGCCGCCGCACGAGTTCGACCTCTGACCGACATGCCGAGCGCGGTGTACCGGGCGGGCCGTCAGAAAACCCCCCGGCACACCGCGCTCAGCGACAGCCCCTCTCGTTCACAGAGGCGTGGCGGCGTGCAGGATGAAGAGCATGGTCACCGCGGAGTTCGCGGACGACAGGGCGGAGACAGCCGTACCCGCGGCCGCGCTCCAGGCCGCCGGCCCCATCGCCGTGAACACCGACGGCCAGCTGCGCACGACGGGTGCGGGGCCGAGCAAGGCCGCCACCCGGCGCGGCAGCGGCAGCAGACGCTCGCCGTCCGGACCGAGTCCGGGGACGAAGCCGGCCGGCACCGGCTCCCGGTCACTCTCGGTGTCCAGCACCCGGCGTATCCGGTGCGCCGCGAGGTCGGCCTCATCGGAAGAGGGCGTTCTGGCGCAGGACCGTCCCGCTCGCTCCCGGGTCACCACGCCCTTGGCCGGCAGCCGGGTCGGGATCGTGATGACCGTCGTACAGGCGAGGTCGGAACCGAGACGCTCCCGCACCCGGCCGGCCGGCACCGGTCCGTCCGCCTCGTGCAGGGCCGGCAGGACCTGTGCCTCCAGCTCCCCCTGCCCCGGCGCCGGGGACCGCTCCGGTGTTCCGTCATGCCCTGCCTGGTCTCCGCATCCACAACTTCTACAGTGTTGTAGATTCTAACTCCGGGTCCGTGACGCGGACCCGTACCGACCGTGCGTGGAGGAATGAACCATGGGTGTTTCCCTGTCCAAGGGTGGCAACGTCTCGCTGAGCAAGGAGGCGCCGGGACTGACCGCCGTCCTCGTCGGCCTGGGCTGGGACGTGCGCAGCACCACCGGCGCCGACTTCGACCTCGACGCCTCCGCCCTGCTGCTGAACGCCTCGGGCAAGGTCGTCTCCGACCAGCACTTCGTCTTCTACAACAACCTCACCAGCCCCGACGGTTCGGTCGAGCACACCGGCGACAACCTCACCGGTGAGGGCGAGGGCGACGACGAGAGCATCAAGGTGAACCTCGCCGCCGTACCCGCCGAGATCGACAAGATCGTCTTCCCGGTGTCGATCCATGACGCCGAGTCGCGCGGGCAGAGCTTCGGGCAGGTCCGCAACGCCTTCATCCGGGTGGTCAACCAGGCCGGTGGCGCCGAGATCGCCCGCTACGACCTGTCGGAGGACGCGTCGAGCGAGACCGCGATGGTCTTCGGCGAGCTCTACCGCAACGGCACCGAGTGGAAGTTCCGCGCGGTCGGCCAGGGGTACGCCTCCGGCCTGGCCGGCATCGCCTCCGACTTCGGCGTCAACGTCTGAGACGGAACCGCCGCGTCGCCGGGTCCGTTGCTCCGCGTACGGACCCGGCCGCGGACGTGACACGACATCCCACTCGCCAGGAGGCCCCGGTGACCGCCCCGTTCCGTCTGCGCCCCGAGGACCGGCCGGACTTCGAGGCCGTTCTCCACCTGGCGCTCAACACCCCTGACATCCGCTCCGCCCTGAGCGCCGATCCGACCGGGCGAACATCCTCCCGGCTGCGCCTGCGGGCACTGACGGACGCCGACGAGATCACGGCGGCGGCACGGGCCGAGTACGACACCTATCTCGCCCTGCACGTCTCAGCCCACGAGAACGACAGCGAACCCCCTGCCGGCAACAGCCTGCCGGCGGCGGTGGCCGTGCTGACGCCAGCAGTGGCGGCGACGTCCGCCGCCGCACTGCTCGTGCTCGGCTACACACTCGAACTGACCGACGTACCCAGCTCCTTGGCCGGATCACTGGTCACCGCGGGCTGGATCCTGGCGCTGATCACGGCGACGAGCACGCTGATCGCCCTCGCCGCCGTACTGGCCCAAGCGGTACGGCGACGGGGCGGCTCCGCACCACCCGCTCGCCTGGAACAGGCGCGGCTGGACTGGCAGCGGGCGCTGCTGGCTCAGGGAATGCTGCCCCGGCTGCGTCACTACCTGAGCGACGCCCCTTTCCGGCGTGCAGCGCAGGACTCACCACTGCCGACCGACGACGATCTCCCCCACATCCGCTAGCAGTTGCTCCACCGACGAACCCGCGAGCGAGAGGCTCCCGCATGTCGATCAACCTGAACAAGGGCCAGCAGGTCAGCCTGCAGAAGGCCGACGGCAACGCCCTCACCACCGTCCGCATGGGCCTGGGCTGGCAGGCCGCGCCCCGCAAGGGCTTCCTCGCCAAGCTGACCGGAGGGGGCGAGATCGACCTCGACGCCTCCGCGGTGCTCTTCGCCGGCGGCGAGCCCGTGGACGTCGTCTTCTTCCAGCACCTGACCAGTAACGACGGCTCCGTCCGGCACACCGGCGACAACCTCACCGGCGGCGCCGGCACCGGCGGGGACGACGAGTCGATCCTCGTCGACCTGACCCGGGTACCCGCCCATGTCGACCAGATCGTCTTCACCGTCAACTCGTTCACCGGCCAGACCTTCGCCGAGGTCCAGAACGCCTTCTGCCGCCTCGTCGACGAGACCACCGGCACCGAACTCGCCCGCTACACCCTCACCGGCGGCGGGCGGCACACCGCGCAGATCATGGCGAAGGTCCGACGCGGGTCCGGCGGCTGGGCGATGCAGGCGATCGGCGAACCGTCCACCGGCCGTACCTTCCAGGACCTGCTGCCCACCATCACCCCGTACCTGTAGACCGCAGGATTCTTTATCTGTTCCCTACATGAGGCGGAGTGGTCTCGGTTCGAACGGGCACTCGCATGCCACCAACGACTCAACCGAGGAGTGGCAGACCGCTCATGGAGATCTCAGGCATCATCAGCGCGATCGTCATCGGCATCGTGATCGGCGTCCTGGGCCGACTTGTCGTCCCGGGCCGCCAGCACATCGGCATCCTGTGGACGATCCTCATCGGCATCGTCGCCGCGCTCATCGGCACCGGCATCGCCGCCGGCCTCGACGTCGCCGACACCAAGGGCGTCGACTGGATCGAGTGGATCATCCAGATCGCCCTCGCCGCGGTGGGCGTCGCGGCCATCAGCAAGGTGAAGGTCCGGCACTGACCCTCACCGCGTGAACCGTCAGCGCAGTCGGCGGGCCCGCAGCACCACGTCGTCGGCGTGGTGCGCGCCGGCGCCTCCGTCGGGGGCCACCCGGGGGCGCTGCTCGTCCACCTGCACCTCCCAGTCGTCGTCGAACAGCGCGGCGATCATCGCGGGCCAGACGTAGTCGGCCGGGTCGAACTCGCTGTCGTGCGGGTGCCGGACGTCCATCCCCGCGTGGTGCACGACCAGCAGCACGCCACCGGGGGCGACCGCCGCGAGCAGCGCCCGCTCGGCGGCGGCGTCGGGGGTGCGCAGCAGGGCCGGGTACTGCGCGGAGACCAGGTCGAAGGAGCCGGTTACGAGGGCCGCTTCCGTCAGTTCGGCGTGCACCCATTGCACGGTGACGCCGGCGTCGCGCGCGTGCCCCGCGGCCCGCTCCAGCGCCACGCCCGAGACCTCCAGCGCGGTGACCTCCCAGCCGCCGCGCGCGAGCCAGACGGCATCGGCGCCCTCGCCGCAGCCGACGTCGAGCACCCGTCCGGGCGTGAGCCCGGCGACCTCGGACACCAGCGCGCCGTTGGGCCGGCCGCTCCACAGCTGGGGCCGGTCGGCGTAGCGGTGGTCCCACTCCGCCCGTACCTCGGGGTCTCCGGCGTACGCGTCGGTGGGCAAGGGAGTCCTGAATGCGGTCGATCCCGCGTTGTCGTGAGTCACGGGTCCACCGTCGCCCTTCGCGTTCCGGTCAGGCCAGTGCTGTTGCCGTTCCGGCAAAACCTCACCACCTGCCGGCGCGCGTCCCGCTGACGTGGATCGCCTATCTTGGCGCCTATGCAGTCCTACACGATCGGCCAGGCCGCACGGCTGCTCGGCGTGAGTCCCGACACCGCACGGCGGTGGGCGGACGCCGGGCGGGTTCCCACGCACCGGGACGAGGGCGGGCGGCGTCTCATCGACGGGAAGGACCTGGCCGCCTTCTCCGTGGAGCTCGCCAAGGGCGGCGACGGCGGTGAGGAGGAGATCTCCCACACCTCCGTCCGCAACGCCTTCCCCGGCATCGTCACCGCCGTGAAGCTCGGCGATGTCGCGGCCCAGGTGGAGATCCAGGCGGGACCGCACCGGCTGGTGTCCCTGCTGACGCGGGAGGCCGTGGAGGAACTCGGCCTGGAGGTCGGCGTGGAGGCCACCGCCCGCGTGAAGTCGACGAACGTGCACATCGACCGCGCCTGAGCGGGGTCAGAGGGTGAGCAGTTCCTCGTAGAAGCCGCCGAACTCCCGCTCGCCGTCGATGAGATGGATCTCCAGGATCCAGTGGCAGCGGCGTCCCGCCTTGTCGGTACGGCGCAGGGGCGTGTCATTGGCGGGGGCGATGTACGACTCCACGTCGGCGCCGTCGATCCACTCGTGCGGGAACTCGCCGACCAGGTGCCCGGCGTGCCAACCGCCCAGCTGCCAGCCTGACTTGGCGGCCAGCCCCGCCACCTCGGCGTACAGGCGCGCGCCGGTGATGTCCGGGTCGGCCTCGAAACGGCTCCGGCCCGCGGCGAAGATCCGCGGCAGGTCGTCGCGGAGGCGGTGCTTGACCGGGTCGTCGCCGAGCACGAAGGTGCGGCCGAAGTCGGCCTCGTACTCCTCGAAGATCGGACCGAAGTCGGCGAAGACGATGTCGTCCGCGCCGATCACGCGGTCCGGCGGGTTCTCCCGGTACGGCCGGAGCGTGTTCGGTCCGGCGCGCACGACCCGCTTGTGCCAGTGCCGGGTGGTGCCGAACAGCTCGTTGGCCAGGTCCCGGATCCGGTCGCTGACCGCCCGCTCCCCCTCGCCCGGCGCGATCAGTCCGCGCGCCTCGATCTCCGTGAACAGCCGCTCGGCCTTCGCCTGGGCGTCCAACAGCTTGGCCGCGCGCGTGGCTTCGTCAACCACCCCGTGATCCACCATGGGGCCGACCGTAATCACCTGGATCGTCCCCGGCAACGAAAATCTTCCAGGGCCGGCGGCAGGGGGCGGCCGGTACAGGGCGGAGGACTCACCCGAACGGCCCCCCGGGCGGGCCGTCCGCGCCGCGCCTTCCTAGCGTGAGGGCAGGGCATGGGGTGGGCCCCTCCGGCCTGTGCAAGGCCGCCTGCCCCCGCCGGGGCCCCACCGCGGCCCCGCCCCCGCCCCGCCGCCCGCCTGCTCGGAGGAGGAGACCATGGCCCCGGCCGCCCTCGAACAGCCCCCGGACATACCGGCGGGCGTCTCGTGACCGCCGCGGACGCCACGCCCGCGCTGCGGTGCGCGAGCCGGCACTCCGGGCCGCGGGACGGGGAGGTGTGCGGGGCCCCGGCCCGTTTCGAGATCTCCTGCCACGCGCGGCCACCGCTGGTGGTGTGTCCCCCGCACCTGGGCCCCGCACTGCTGTTGGCCGACGGGGTGCTGTGGCCTCCGGAGATCAGACTCGTGCGGTGAACGAGGCCGCCCCCGGCACCGGTCGGCGGGCCCGGCCGCGCTCAGCTCTTCGTCAGCGTGATGTCCTGCTGCCCGAGCGCGTGGAAGCGGGGCAGCGGCAGGCCGCCCTGGGGGCTGAGCTCCATGAGGGTGGCCTCCACCCGGGCCTGGCCCGGCTCGAGGGAGCCCGGGGTGGGCTTGCCGGTGTTGGCCCAGACGTGCTCGACACCGTCGCACACCGCGCGGGTGCCGCCGATGCCCTGCCGGACCGACGAGGAGCCCTGTCCCACGGAGGAGCTGACGAACACGGGACCCGTGCTGCCGGTGCAGCGGTAGGTGCCGGAGAGCGTGACGGTGCCGTCCGCGGCGATACGGCCGACGGGGTCGACGGTGACGGTCTCGTACGGGTCGGCGTGCGCGGGCAGCGCGGGGACGACGAGCAGGAACAGCGCGGCACCGGCGGTGGCGGCGAGGGCGGTGCGGACGGACATGGGGTACCTCCCGGATGAGTGGAGCGGGGCCTCCACTGCTACCGGGAACGCGCGCCGACAGCCGTGATCGTCACTCCTTCGGTGGCGAGTCCGCATCGAGCGTCGTGGAACGGTCCGAGAGTTGTCCGCGTGTTGTCACGCTTCACGGCGGGCCGTTCCGATGAGTTCGCGGCGGGGGCATGGTCTACACATACGGATACGGACCCCATGGGGACGGTCCCACCAATGTGGAGGTGCGCCATGTGTTCTCACCAGTCTTCGTGCCCTGCGTCCGACAGCACCGCTCCGCACGTCGTCGCCGCCCACCCCGAGCAGGGCTGGAACCTGCTGTGCAACGGCGCGATCGTCTTCGACGACACCGGTGAGCTGCTGCCCGACGGCCGCGTCGTCGCTCCGCACCGGGTGCAGGTCGACCACCTGACCGTCGCCGCCTGAGACTCCGCGGAGTTCGATCCCGGGCAGGTGGGCGGAGGCTGCGGAGGTTAGGGCAGTACCGCGAACCCGTCGAGTTCCACCGCCGCCTGGTCGTCCCACAGTCGTACGACCTCCACGACCGCCATGGCCGGGTAGTCCCGGCCCGCCAACTCCCGCCAGATGCCCCCCAGTTCACGGACGTGGGCGCGGTAGTCGGCGATGTCGGTGGCGTAGACGGTGACGCGGGCGAGGTCAGCGGGCGTGCCCCCCGCCGCCCGCAGCGCGGTCAGCAGATTGGTGAGCGCCCGCTCGAACTGCTCGGGCAGGGTCTCCCCCACCACCTTGCCGTCGGCGTCCAGGGCCGTCTGCCCCGCCAGGAAGACCACCCGCGACCCGGTGGCGACGACCGCGTGCGAGAAGCCGGTGGACGGGGACAGCTCGGGCGGGTTGATGCGCTCGGCACTCACGGGGCCTCCGATTCAGCAGCGCTCACGGCGCCTCCGGGTTCGCGTACAACTCCTTGGCGATGATGCCCCGTTGAACCTCGCTCGCCCCCTCGTAGATCCGCGGGGCGCGCACCTCCCGGTACAGGTGCTCCAGCAGATGACCGCGCTGAAGGGCGCGGGCGCCGTGGAGTTGGACCGCGGTGTCGACCACGTACTGCGCGGTCTCGGTCGCGAGCAGCTTCGCCATCGCCGCCCGCTTCGGCACGTCCGGGGCGCCTTCGTCGTACGCCGTCGCCGCCGCGTACACCATGAGCCGGGCCGCGTCCGTGCGCAGCGCCATCTCGGCGACCGTGTGGGCGACGCTCTGGAGGTCCCGCAACTTGCCGCCGAACGCGTCCCGCCCGGCGGTGTGCGCGAGGGTCGCGTCCAGTGCCGCCTGCGCCATGCCGACCGCGAAGGCGCCGACGCTGGGCCGGAAGAGGTTGAGCGTGTCCATCGCGACCCGGAATCCGCGGTCGACCTCACCGAGGACGTCGTCGGCGCCGACCGGCACGGCGTCGAAGGCGAGGGCACCGATGGGGTGCGGGGAGAGCATGTCGAGCGCGCTCCCGGTGAGCCCCGGCCGGTCGGCGGGCACGAGGAAGGCGGTCACGCCCCGGGCGCCGGCGCCGGGCGTGGTCCGGGCGAAGACGGTGTAGAAGTCGGCCTCGGGAGCGTTGGAGATCCAGCACTTCTCGCCGGTGAGCCGCCAACGGGAGGCACCGTCGGGGACGGCGACCGGCTGAGCCGGCGCCTCGGCCCCCGGAACCGTCTCCCGCTCGGTCCGCACCCCCGGTGCCGCCGAGCCCGCCCCGTCCCCCTTCAGCTCCGCCCGCCACCCCGGCACCGCAGCGCCCGCCCCCGGTGCCGCCGAGCCCGCCCCGGCCCCCTTGAGTTCCGCCCGCCATCCCGGCACCGCCGCGTCGGCCTCCGCCTGCCCCACCTTGGCCGCACCCGGCCCCACCGGCTCCCTTTCCGCCGCCCCCGCCCCCACCGACTCCCGCTCCGCCGCCCCCGCCCCCACCGACTCCCGCTCCGCCCGCAGCCCCAGCGCTGCCGCGTCCGACCCCGCCCCCGGCTCGCTCAGTGCGAACGCCGCCACCGCGCTGCCCTCGCTCACCGCGGGCAGCCAGCGTTCCCGCTGGGCCGGGGTGCCGTGGGCGTGGACGGGGTGGGCGCCCAGGCCCTGGAGAGCGAGAGCTGTCTCGGCCTCCGTGCAGGCGCGGGCGAGGGACTCCCGCATCAGGCAGAGGTCCAGCGCGCCGGAGGTGAACAGCCGCTCCAGCAGGCCGAGTCGGCCCAGCTCGGCGATGAGCGGACGGTTGACCCGGCCCGGCTCGCCCTTCTCCGCGAGCGGGCGCAGCCGTTCCGCGGCGAGGGTGCGCAGTTCCGCACAACGGGCGGTCTGTGACGGTTCGAGCGAGAATGCGGGCATTGCCGGTCCCCTCTCTCGACAGGGCCCCACGACAGTATCGCGTGCCGTTGACTGTCGTCACCAACACGATACGCTCCTTGTGCGAGCCCACCATCGACGCCCACAAGGCAGGGGGCGACCCGCCATGAACGTCTCGGCCCATGTCGACACCTTCGCGCGCGACCACCTCCCGCCCCCGGACCAGTGGCCGGAGCTCCGCTTCGACCTGCCGGAGCTGCGGTACCCCGTTCGGCTGAACTGCGCCGCCGAACTGCTGACGGGCCCGCCCGACGACCGGCCGGTCTTCCACACCCCCGCCGGGGACACCTGGACGTACGGCACACTGCGCGCCCGCGTGGACCGGCTGGCACACCTGCTCACCGGGGACCTCGGGGTGGTCCCCGGCAACCGCGTCCTGCTGCGCGGCCCGACCACGCCCTGGCTCGCGGCCTGCTGGCTGGCGGTCCTGAAGGCGGGCGCGGTCGCCGTGACCGTGCTGGCCCAGCAGCGGCCGCACGAGCTGGCCACCATGTGCGAGATCGCGCGCATCCAGCACGCCCTGTGCGACATACGCGCCGTCGACGACCTCGCCAAGGCCGAGATACCGGGCCTCAGGATCACGACCTACGGCGGCGACGGCCCCGACGACCTCCTGAACCGCGAGGCGCCCGGGACGCCGTACAGCGCCGTGCAGACGGCGGCCGACGACGTGGCGCTGATCGCCTTCACCTCGGGGACCACCGGACGGCCCAAGGGCTGTATGCACTTCCACCGGGATGTGCTCGCGATAGCCGACACCTTCTCCAAGCATGTGCTGCAACCACATGTGGACGACGTGTTCGCCGGCAGTCCCCCGCTCGGTTTCACCTTCGGGCTCGGCGGCCTGGTGATCTTCCCGATGCGCGCGGGCGCCAGCTCCCTCCTCCTCGAACACGCCGGTCCCAGACAGCTGCTGCCCGCCGTCGCCGAGCACCGGGTCTCCGTCCTGTTCACCGCCCCCACGGCCTACCGCGCGATGCTGGACGAGCTCGACGCGTACGACGTCTCGTCCCTGCGCCGCTGTGTCTCCGCGGGCGAGAACCTGCCGGCGGCGACCTGGCGGGCCTGGCAGGAGCGGACCGGGCTGGGGATCGTCAACGGCATCGGTGCCACCGAGCTGTTGCACATCTTCATCTCCGCGGCCGACGAGCACATCCGGCCCGGGACGACCGGGGTGCCCGTGCCCGGGTGGCGGGCGCGCGTGGTCGACGAGTCGGGCCGCGAACAGCCCGACGGCGAACCCGGACTGCTCGCCGTGCGCGGTCCCGTCGGCTGCCGCTACCTCGCCGACCCACGCCAGCGCGAGTACGTGCGGGACGGCTGGAACATCACCGGGGACACATACATCCGGGAAACCGATGGGTACTTCCGCTATGTGGCCCGCGCGGACGACATGATCATCTCGGCCGGGTACAACATCGCGGGCCCGGAGGTCGAGGACGCGCTCCTGCGGCACCCGGACGTCGTCGAGGCGGCCGTGGTGGGACGGGCCGACGAGGCCCGCGGTCAGGTGGTCGTGGCCTACGTCGTCCTCAAGGAGGGCGTCGAGCGGGACACCGAGGCGCTGCGCACGTTCGTCAAGGCCGAACTGGCGCCCTACAAATGCCCCCGCGAGATCGTCCTCATGGACGCGCTGCCGCGCACGGCGACCGGCAAGCTCCAGCGGTTCCGGCTGCGCACCCATGTGACCAGCAGCGATCCACACGACCTAAGATGATCAACGTGTCCGACCAGCATGCACCACGGTCTCTCATCGTCACGCTCTACGGCGCCTACGGCCGCTTCGTCCCGGGTCCCGTGCCCGTCGCCGAACTGATCCGGCTGCTGGCCGCGGTCGGCGTGGACGCGCCGTCCGTGCGGTCCTCGGTGTCCCGGCTCAAACGGCGCGGGCTCCTGCTTCCGGCCCGTACGGCGCAGGGCGCGGCCGGCTACGAACTCTCGCCGGACGCCCGCCAGTTGCTCGACGACGGCGACCGGCGCATCTACGCCGTACGGCCGCCCGAGGACGAGGGCTGGGTGCTCGCCGTGTTCTCGGTGCCGGAGTCGGAGCGGCAGAAGCGGCACGTGCTGCGCTCCCGCCTGGCCGGGCTCGGCTTCGGCACGGCGGCCCCCGGGGTGTGGATCGCCCCGGCGCGGCTCTACGAGGAGGCCCGGCACACCCTTCAGCGGCTGCGCCTGGAGGCGTACGTCGACTTCTTCCGCGGTGAGCACCTCGGCTTCGCGGCGACCGTCGAGGCCGTCGCCCGCTGGTGGGACCTGGCCGCGATCGCCAAGGAGCACGAGGCGTTCCTGGACCGCCACGCGCCCGTGCTGCACGACTGGGAGGACCGGGCCGACACCCCGCCCGAGGAGGCCTACCGCGACTACCTCCTCGCCCTCGACTCCTGGCGCCATCTCCCCTACGCGGACCCCGGTCTGCCCGCCCCGCTGCTCCCGGGGGACTGGCCGGGCGAGCGGGCGGCGGCGGTGTTCCGGGGGTTGCACGAGCGGCTGCGGGACGCCGGCGCCGCTTTCGTGGGCCTGTGATCCCTGAAGCCGGTGCGAGCCGGCCCGGCGCTCAAGTACCCAGGGTCAGGCGGGGCTTGGGAGCGTCCGTGCGTCCGGTCTGCGGGCGCCGGCTGCCCGCGCGGTACGGGTCGGGCCAGACGGCACCGGGACCTTCGTAACCCTGCTCGGCGGCCGCGTGCAGTGTCCAGTGCGGGTCGTAGAGGTGCGGGCGGGCCAGCGCGCACAAGTCCGTACGTCCGGCCAGGATCAGCGAGTTGACGTCGTCCCAGGAGGAGATCGCGCCGACCGCGATCACCGGCACGCCGGTCTCGTGGCGGATCCGGTCGGCGTACGGCGTCTGGTAGGAGCGTCCGTACTCCGGCCGCTCCTCGGCCACGACCTGCCCGGTGGACACGTCGATCGCGTCGGCGCCGTGCGCGGCGAAGGCGCGGGCGATCTCGACGGCGTCCTCGGCGGTGTTGCCGCCCTCGGCCCAGTCGGTGGCGGAGATGCGGACGGTCATGGGCCGTTCCCGCGGCCACACCTCCCTGACGGCGTCGAAGACCTCCAGCGGGAAGCGGAGGCGTCCGGCGAGCGAGCCGCCGTAGCCGTCGGTGCGGCGGTTGGTCAGCGGCGACAGGAAGCCGGAGAGCAGGTAGCCGTGGGCGCAGTGCAGTTCGAGCAGGTCGAAGCCGGCGCGGTCGGCACGCCGGGCGGCCGCGGTGAACTGCTCGCGGATCTCGGCGAGTTGGACGGGGGTGAGCTCGCGCGGGGTCTGGTTGAAGGGCTGGTACGGGATCGGGGACGGGGCCACGACGGGCCAGTTCCCTTCCGCCAGGGGTTCGTCGATGCCCTCCCACATCAGCTTGGTCGAGCCCTTGCGGCCGCTGTGGCCCAGCTGCACGCCGATCGCGGTGCCCGGCGTGCGGGTGTGCACGAAGTCGGTGATCCGCTTCCAGGCCTCGGCCTGCTCGCCGTCGTAGAGGCCGGTGCAGCCGGGGGTGATCCGGCCCTCGGGCGACACGCACACCATCTCGGTCATCACCAGTCCGGCGCCGCCCAGCGCCCGGGCGCCGAGGTGGACCAGGTGGAAGTCGCCGGGGAGGCCGTCGACGGCGGAGTACATGTCCATCGGCGACACCACGACCCGGTTGCGCAGGGTCAGTCCGCGCAGTCGGAACGGCGTGAACATCGGGGGCGTTCCGGGCTCGCAGCCGAACTCCCGCTCCACGGCGCCGGTGAAGCGGGCGTCGCGCAGTCGCAGGTTGTCGTGGGTGACGCGGCGGCTGCGGGTGAGCAGGTTGAAGGCGAACTGGCGAGGCGGCTGGTCGAGGTACAGGGCGAGGTTCTCGAACCACTCCAGGCTGGCGAGGGCCGCGCGTTGCGTGGAGGCGACGACGGGTCGGCGTTCCGCCTCGTAGGCGGCCAACGCCGCTTCCAGCGAGGGCTGTTCCTCCAGGCAGGCGGCCAGGGCGAGGGCGTCCTCGACGGCGAGCTTGGTGCCGGAGCCGATGGAGAAGTGGGCGGTGTGGGCGGCGTCGCCGAGCAGCACGGTGTTGCCGTGGGACCAGTGCTCGCTGACGACCGTGCGGAAGGTGGTCCAGGTGGACTTGTCGGCGCGCAGGGGGCGGCCGCGGAGGGCTTCCGCGAAGATCTTGGCGCAGCGGTCGACGGAATCCGCCGTGTCCTGTTCGGCGAAGCCGGCCGCCCGCCACACCTCCTCGCGCATCTCGATGATCACGGTGGAGGCGTCGGGCGCGTACGGGTAGCCGTGCAGTTGCATCACGCCGTACTCGGTCTCGGCGATCTCGAAACGGAACGCGTCGAAGGGGAAGTCCGCGGCCAGCCAGATGTAGCGGCAGTGGTGCGGGGTCACATGGGGGCGGAACACATGGGTGTGGGTCCCGCGTGTTGTGCTGTTGACTCCGTCGGCGGCTATGACGAGGTCGTGGGTGCGCTCCAGGCCGGCGGGGGCCGTCGTCCGGAAGCGAAGGTCCACGCCCAGGGCGCGGCAGCGGTCGTGCAGTATTTCGAGGAGTCGTTTGCGGCCGAGTGCGGCGAAGCCGTGGCCTCCGGAGGTGTGGCGGGTTCCTCTGTGGACGATGTCGATGTCGTCCCAGCGGGTGAAGTGGTTTTGGAGGGCCTCGTAGACCTGAGGGTCCGCGTGTTCGATGCCGCCCAGGGTTTCGTCGGAGAGGACGACGCCGAAGCCGAAGGTGTCGTCGGGGGCGTTGCGTTCCCAGACGGTGACTTGGCGGTCTGGGTCCAGGCGCTTGAGCAGGGCCGCCGCGTACAGGCCGCCGGGGCCGCCGCCGATGATCGCTATTCGTAGGGGGCGGCTCGGCTTGGTCGGCGGCTGCGGGTGCCTTGTGGCTGGTCGCGCCCGCGCGGCGGTAGCCGCATATTCAACACAGCCCCGCGCCCCCGGGGGCGTTGAGCTCACCGTCCGCTCCATTTGGGAGGGCGTTTCTCCGTGAAGGCCCGGTGGAACTCTGCGTAATCCTCGCCGTTCATCAGGAGGGCCTGGGTTGAGGCGTCCAACTCCACCGAAGCCGCCAGCGGCATGTCCAGCTCGGCCGTGAGCAGGGCCTTCGTCTGGGCATACGCCAGTGCCGGGCCCTCGGCCAGCCTGCGGGCCAGGTGCGCGGCCGCCTCGTCGGCTCGGCCCTCCTCGGCCAGCTCGCTGATCAGGCCGATGCGCTCGGCCTCCGGGGCTCGGACCGGCTCGCCCAGCATCAGCAGGCGGGTCGCGTGGCCCAGTCCGACCACCCTGGGCAGCAGATAGGCCGCGCCCATGTCGCCGCCGGACAGGCCGACCCGGGTGAAGAGGAACGCGAAGCGGGCCGTGGGGTCGGCCACGCGGAAGTCCGCCGCGAGGGCCAGGACCGCTCCGGCGCCCGCCGCCACCCCGTGCACGGCCGCGATCACCGGGAACGGGCATTCCCGTACGGCCCGTACGACCTGGCCCGTCATCCGGTTGAAGTCGAGGAGCTGGGCGGTGTCCATGGCCAGGGTCGCGCCGATGATCTCGTCGACGTCGCCGCCGGAGCAGAAACCGCGGCCCTCCCCGGCCAGGACCAGTGCCCGGACGGAACGCTCGCGGGACAGCTCGGCGAGCAGGTCGCGCAGGTCGGCGTAGGCGCCGAAGGTGAGCGCGTTGAGTTTCTCGGGGCGGGCCAGGGTGACCGTGGCGACCCCTTCGGTGAGCTCGACGCGTAGATGCCGCCAGTCGGGGGTGCGGGTGGCGGAGCCGGTGAAGGGACTCATGACGTGCGGCCTCCTCGGACGGTGGCGCGGACACGTTTCGAAGTTATCACTCATTCGTGACTGTCGTCACGAGGGCAATATAGAGATGTCACCGCTCGTGCATAGAGCGGTAACAGTGGGAGCAGCCGTGCGAGGCAAGCCGTTGCTACGGGTAAGCCGCCTGCCAACGGGGCCGAAGGTCCCGTACGGTGCCCGCCCGGCGAGTCTGCCGACGGCGCCGTACCATTCATACGGTTGAAAGCAGGACAGCCTGCTCATGAACGGACCCGCCTTGCAAGAACGCCCCTCCGCCTCCGCCTCCTGGCGCATCGCACTGCCGCACTCCGCCGCGGCCGTGCCCGTGGCGCGCGCCCTGGTCCGCACCGCGCTGGCCGAGCTGGAGCACGGGGCGGACTGCGACACCGCGGAGCTGCTGACGGCCGAGCTGGTGGCGAACGCCGTGGAGCACACGGCCGGGGACACGCCCATAGAGCTCGTGGTCGAGCTGCTGCCCACCGGCTGCCAGGTGGAGGTGCACGACCCGGACCCGGCGCCGCCGGGCCGGCTGACCATGCCCGACACCAAGGACCCGGACCCCTGGCAGGAACACGGCCGCGGTCTGCTCCTGATCAGGGCGCTCAGCTCGTCCTGCGGCCACCGCCCGACCGAGACCGGCAAGGCGGTGTGGTTCCGGCTGCCGGTGGTGCCGCACCAGTGGAACCCGGGCGCGACCGGCTAGGCCGGCGTCTCAGGCCAGGGTCGCCACCAGCACCGCCTTGATCGTGTGCAGCCGGTTCTCGGCCTCGTCGAACACCACCGAGTGCGCCGACTCGAACACCTCGTCCGTGACCTCCAGGGACGCCAGCCCGTGGGTCTCGAAGATCTCCTGGCCCACCTTCGTCCCGAGGTCGTGGAAGGCCGGGAGGCAGTGCAGGAACTTCACGTCCGCGTTCCCCGTGGCCCCCAGCACCTCCATGGTCACGGCGTACGGCGCGAGCGCGGCGATCCGCTCGCCCCAGACCTCCTTGGGCTCCCCCATGGACACCCAGACGTCGGTGGCGACGAAGTCCGCCCCGAGGACACCCTCCTCCAGCGACTCGGTGAGGGTGATCCGCGCCCCGCTGTCCAGGGCGAGCGCGCGGGCCCGCTCGACGACCTCCTGCGCGGGCCAGTAGGTCTTGGGAGCGACGATCCGGACGTCCATGCCGAGCAGCGCGCCGGTGATCAGATAGGAGTTCCCCATGTTGAACCGCGCGTCACCGAGGTAGGCGAAGGCGATCTCCGGCACCGGCTTGGCGGTGTGCTCGGTCATCGTCAGCACGTCGGCCAGCATCTGCGTGGGGTGCCAGTCGTCGGTGAGCCCGTTGTACACCGGCACCCCGGCGTACGCGGCGAGCTCCTCGACCTTCTGCTGGCTGTCCCCGCGGTACTCGATACCGTCGTACATACGACCGAGCACGCGCGCGGTGTCCCGCACGGACTCCTTGTGCCCGATCTGCGAGCCGGACGGGTCCAGGTACGTCGTGGAGGCGCCCTGGTCCGCGGCCGCGACCTCGAAGGCGCACCGGGTGCGCGTGGAGGTCTTCTCGAAGATCAGCGCGATGTTCTTCCCGTTCAGGTGGCGCGTCTCGGTCCCCGCCTTCTTGGCGGCCTTCAGCTCGGCCGCCAGTTCGACCAGGCCGAGGAACTCCTCCGCCGTGAAGTCGAGCTCCTTGAGGAAGTGGCGCCCGGCGAGGGCGGTGGGGACGGTCGCCATGGGGACGCTCCAGAGGGACGAGAACAGGACGCTGGAAGTCTATACGATGTTCAGCATTTCTATACAGCGCCCCTTCTTGCGGGCCTTTCTATACGGCCTCCCTCTCCACCGGACAGCTCATACAGCGCGGCCCGCCCCTCCCCCGCCCCAGCTCGCTGCCCGGGATCTCGATCACCTCGATGCCCTGCTTGCGCAGATGGGTGTTGGTGGTGGCGTTGCGCTCGTAGGCGACGACGACTCCGGGCTCGACGGCGAGGACGTTGCAGCCGTCGTCCCACTGCTCGCGCTCGGCGGCGTGCACGTCCTGGGTGGCGGTCAGGACCCGGATGGCGTCCAGGCCGAGCGCGGCGGCGATCGCGCGGTGCATGTGCTCCGGCGGATGGTCGGTGACCTTGAGCTCCTTGTCGCCGGCGCCGGGCTCGATGGTGTACGACCGCAGCATGCCGAGCCCGGCGTACTGGGTGAAGGTGTCGCCGTCGACCATCGTCATCACGGTGTCGAGGTGCATGAAGGCCCGCCGCTTCGGCATGTCGAGGGCCACGATCGACTGCGCGGAGCCCTCGGCGAAGAGTTTGTGGGCGAGCATCTCGACGGCCTGGGGCGTGGTCCGCTCGCTCATGCCGATCAGGACGGCGCCGTTGCCGATGACCAGGACGTCCCCGCCCTCGATGGTGGACGGGTAGTCGGCCTGCCCCTCGGACCAGAGGTGGAACGTCTCGTCACGGAAGAGCGGGTGGTGGCGGTAGATCGCCTCGAAGTGGACCGTCTCGCGCTGCCGGGCCGGCCACTTCATGGCGTTGACGGAGACACCGTCGTAGATCCAGGCCGAGGTGTCGCGGGTGAAGAGGTGGTTGGGCAGCGGGGCGAGGAGGAAGTCGTCCAGGTCCATGACGTGGAAGCGCACGGAGGTCGGCTCCGCGTGGGTCTCCAGGAACTCCCGCTTGGTCATGCCGCCGACCAGCGCCTCCGCCAGTTCAGCGGCGGGCAGCGTCTCGAAGCAGGACCGGAGGTGGTCGGTGGCGAGCGGGCCGTACTCCTTCTCGTCGAAGACACGGTCGAGGACCAGGGAGCGGGCCGCCGGGACCTCCAGGGCCTCGGTGAGCAGGTCGCCGAAGAGATGGACGGCGACCCCGCGGTCGCGCAGCACGTCGGCGAACCCGTCGTGCTCGGCGCGCGCCCGGCGCACCCACAGCACGTCGTCGAAGAGCAGCGCGTCCTTGTTGCTGGGGGTGAGCCTTTTGAGCTCCAGATCCGGCCGGTGCAGGATGACGCGGCTGAGCCGCCCGGCCTCGGAGTCGACATGGAATCCCATGCCTCCATCCTGACCAACGGAAGGCCTCTTGACCCCTTGATTCGCACGGATTTCCCGTTGTCGTCCCCTTGACGATAAACAGTAGGTCCGTTTATCGTCGTGCAGACGAAAAGAGGGGAACTGATGGCCGACATCACCCGGCGCCTCGGCTGGCGCCACCTGCGCGGCGCGCCCACGGCGCACATCCGGCACCACCGCGGCGGCAAGCTGCTGCACGACGGCCCCGGACTCAGCTTCTGGTTCCGCGCACTGACCGCCGCGCTCTCCGAAGTGCCGGTCGACGACCGCGAGTTGGCCATGACCTTCCACGCCCGTACGTCCGACTTCCAGGACGTGGCCGTCCAGGCCACCGTGACCTACCGGATCGGCGACCCGGCCCTCGCCGCCGCCCGCCTGGACTTCTCCATCGACCCGGACACCGGGGTGTGGCGGGGCTCGCCCCTGGAGCAACTGGGCACCCTGCTCACGGAGACGGCCCAGCAGCACGCGCTCGACGTCCTGACCCGGACCTCCCTGGCCGCCGCGCTGGTCGACGGCGTGTCCGCGGTGCGCGAGCGGATCGCGGCGGGCCTGGAGGCCGAACCCCGGCTGCCGGCCACCGGCATCGAGGTGGTCGCCGTCCGCGTGATGGCGCTCCGCCCCGAGCCCGAGGTGGAGCGGGCGCTGCGCACCCCGGCCCGCGAGCAGATCCAGCAGGAGGCGGACCGGGCGACCTACGAACGCCGGGCCGTGGCCGTCGAGCGGGAGCGCGCCATCGCCGAGAACGAACTCGCCAGCCAGATCGAACTCGCCCGCAGGGAAGAGCAGTTGGTGGAACAGCGGGGCACCAACGCCCGCCGGGAGGCGGAGGAGCACGCCGCCGCCGACGCGGTACGGGCCGAGGCGGAGGCGGCGCGTGCGGTACGGCTGTCCCGTGCCGAGGCCGAGGGGGCACGCGAGGTCGGCGCGGCGCGGGCCCAGGCGCAGGCCGCGTGGCTCCAGGTCCACGCGGACGTGGACGTCGCCACCCTGCACGCCCTCACCGGGACCCGGCTCGCGGAGAACCTGCCGCACATCGACAGCGTGACGATCTCGCCGGACGTGCTGACCGGACTGCTGGCCAGGCTGGGCGCACGGGAGCCGGAGTGAGTCTCGCGCCGCGGGCCGTCCTGGTCCATCGCACCACGGAGTACGAGGAGTTGGTGGCCCACCACGGCACCCACGGCCAGGCGGCCTTCTTCCTCTCCTCCCGGGGCCGGGACATCCGCGAGGTCGCCGAGCGCCACGAGCGCGACCGGCGGGCGCTGGCCGAGGTGACCGCCGCGATCCCGCTGACCTGGCGTCAGGCCCGGGTCGAGCGGGCCGACCTGGACCGCTTCCTGTTCGCCCCCGAGGACGTCGTCGTCGTGGTCGGGCAGGACGGTCTGGTGGCCAACGCGGCCAAGTACCTCTCCGGGCAGCCGGTGGTGGGCATCGACACCGAGCCGGGCCGCAACCCGGGCGTCCTGGTACGCCACCGCTCGTCCGACACCGCGAAGCTGCTGACGGCGACCGGTGCGGGCGTCGAGGAGCTGACGATGGTCGAGGCCGTGGCGGACGACACCCAGCGGCTCGTCGCGCTGAACGAGATCTATCTGGGCGCCGCCGGTCATCAGACCGCCCGATACCGCCTGGGCCTGGAGGGCGACGGGGGTGTCGTCGAGGCCCAGGCTTCCTCCGGGGTGCTGGTGGGGACGGGGACGGGGGCCACGGGCTGGCTCCGGTCGGTGTGGCAGGAGCGGGGCGGCCGCCTGCGGCTGCCGGAGCCGACGGAGCACCGCCTGGTGTGGTTCGTGCGCGAGGCCTGGCCGTCCCCGGCCACCGGCACCTCCCTGACCGCCGGTGAACTCCCCGCCCGCGCCCGTCTCCGTCTCACCGTGGAGTCCGAACGGCTGATCGCCTTCGGGGACGGGATGGAGGGGGACGCGGTGGAGCTGACGTGGGGGCAGACGGTGGAGGTGGGGGTGTGCGCGCAGCGGTTGCGGCTGGTGGGGTGAGCGACCGACGGGTCACTCACCCCCGGGCCCCGGCGGCTCACAGCCGCGGGTCGACCGGCTCCGACTCCAGCGCCAGCACCCCGAACACCGCCTCGTGCACCCGCCACAGCGGCTCGCCCTCGGCCAGCCGGTCCAGGGCCTCCAGACCGAGCGCGTACTCGCGGATCGCGAGCGAGCGCTTGTGGTTGAGGAACCGCTTGCGCAGCCGGTCGAGGTTCTCCGGGCGGGTGTACTCGGGCCCGTAGATGATCCGCAGGTACTCCCGGCCCCGGCACTTGATGCCGGGCTGGACCAGACGGCCCTCGGTGCTGCGGACCACCGCGCCGAGCGGCTTGACGACCATGCCCTCGCCGCCCCGGCCGGTCATCTCCAGCCACCAGTCGACGCCCGCCCGCACCGACTCCGGGTCACCGGTGTCGACGTAGAGGCGTCGGGTGGTCTGGAGCAGACCCGTGCTGTCGTGCTCCACCAGCCGGTCCAGCAGGGCCAGTTGCTCGTCGTGCGGGAGCCCGGCGAGGCTGCGGCCCTGGACCGCGAGGAGCTGGAACGGTGCCAGGCGCACACCGTCCAGGCCGTCGGTGGTCCAGCAGTAGCGGCGGTACGCGTCGGTGAACGCGCCTGCCGCGTCCGCCCGTTCACGCTGACGGGCCAGCAGGTCGGACACGTCCACGCCCCGGTCCGCCGCCCCCTGGAGCGCGGCCAGCGGCGCACCCGGGAACACCGCGCCGGCCGCGGCACCGACGGCCGCGTACTGCGAGCGCAGCAGGCCCCCGGCCTTCAGCGACCAGGGCATCAGCTCGGCGTCCAACAGCAGCCAGTCCGTGTCGAGTTCCGACCACAGACCGGCCTCGCCGATCGCCGTGCGCAGCCGGTCCAGGATCGTCTCCGTCACCGACTCGTCGTCGAAGAACGGCCGTCCGGTGCGGGTGTAGAGCGAGCCGGTCGGACCGTCCACGCCGAAGCGCCTGCGGGCCGCCTCCGCGTCCCGGCACACCAGGGCCACCGCCCGCGAGCCCATGTGCTTCTCCTCGCACACGACCCGCGCGACCCCGTCCTCGGCGTACTGCGCGAACGCCTCCGCCGGGTGCTCCAGGTAGCCCTCGACGTGGCTGGTAGCCGTCGGCGCCATCGTCGGCGGGAGGTACGGCAGCAGCCGCGGGTCCACCGCGAAGCGGCTCATGACCTCCAGGGCCGCCGCCGCGTTCTCCTCCCGGACGGCGACCCGGCCCTGGTGCCGGGTCTCGACGACCCTGCGGCCGTACACGTCGGCGAGGTCGAGCGGCCGGCCGTCCTGACCGCCGGGAGCCTCCGACTTCAGCGGCTTGACCGGCTCGTACCAGACCCGCTCCGCCGGTACGTCGACCAGCTCCCGCTCCGGCCAGCGCAGCGCGGTGAGCTTGCCGCCGAAGACGGCACCGGTGTCCAGGCAGATGGTGTTGTTGAGCCAGGTCGCCTCCGGGACCGGGGTGTGGCCGTAGACCACGGCCGCCCGGCCGCGGTAGTCCTCCGCCCACGGGTAGCGCACCGGCAGCCCGAACTCGTCGGTCTCACCGGTGGTCTCGCCGTACAGGGCGTGCGAGCGGACCCGGCCCGAGGTGCGGCCGTGGTACTTCTCCGGCAGACCGGCGTGACAGACCACCAGCCGGCCACCGTCGAGTACGTAGTGGCTGACCAGTCCGTCGATGAACTCCCGCACCTCGGCGCGGAACTCGTCGGACACGGTCTCCATCTGCTCGATGGTCTCCGCGAGGCCGTGGGTGTGCTGGACCTTGCGGCCCTTGAGGTGACGGCCGTACTTGTTCTCGTGGTTGCCCGGCACGCACAGCGCGTTGCCCGACTTGACCATCGACATCACGCGGCGCAGCACACCGGGGCTGTCGGGGCCGCGGTCGACGAGGTCGCCGACGAAGACCGCGGTACGGCCCTCGGGGTGGACGCCGTCGGCGTAGCCCAACTTGCCCAGCAGCGACTCCAGTTCCAGGGCACAGCCGTGGATGTCGCCGATGATGTCGAAGGGGCCGGTCAGGTGGGTCAGGTCGTTGAAGCGCTTCTCGGTGACGACGGTGGCGTTCTCGATGTCCGCCACCCCGCGCAGGACGTGCACCTTGCGGAAGCCCTCACGCTCCAAGTGGCGGATCGAGCGCCGCAGTTCGCGGATGTGCCGCTTGATGACCCGGATCGGCATGTCGGCCCGGTCCGTGCGGCCCGCGTTGCGCTCGGCGCACACCTCCTCGGGGACGTCCAGGACGATGGCGATGGGCAGCACGTCGTACTGCTTGGCCAGGTCGATCAGCTGGCGCCGGGAGTCCGACTGCACGCTGGTCGCGTCGACGACCGTGCGGCGGCCGGCGGCCAGGCGCTTGCCGGCGATGTAGTGCAGGACGTCGAAGGCGTCCTTGGTGGCGCCCTGGTCGTTCTCGTCGTCGGAGACCAGGCCCCGGCAGAAGTCCGAGGAGATCACCTCGGTCGGCTTGAAGTGGCGCCGGGCGAACGTGGACTTGCCGGAGCCGGAGGCCCCGACGAGGACCACGAGGGAGAGGTCGGTGACGGGGAGGGTCCGTCCCGTGCGCTGGGTCTCGGTCATGCCGCCTTCGCCTCCTTCTCGGTCGTGGCGGTGGTGCTCGATGCGGCTGTGCTCAGTTCGAACACGGCCATTTGCGTGGGCGGTCCGACCTCGGGGTCGTCCGGGCCGACGGGCGTGAACTCCACGTCGTAGCCGTGCCGTTCGGCCACCGAGTTCGCCCAGCTGCGGAACTCCTCGCGCGTCCACTCGAAGCGGTGGTCGCCGTGCCGGACATGGCCTGCCGGGAGCGACTCCCAGCGGACGTTGTACTCGACGTTGGGGGTCGTCACGAGGACGGTCCGGGGACGGGCCGCGCCGAACACCGCGTACTCCAGGGCGGGCAGCCGGGGCAGGTCGAGGTGCTCGACGACCTCGCTGAGCACGGCGGCGTCGTACCCCTTGAGCCGCTTGTCGGTGTAGGCCAGCGAGCCCTGGAAGAGCTGGACACGCGAGGCCATCCGCTCCCCCATGCGGTCCAGCTTGAGCCGCCGGGCGGCGATGGTGAGCGCCCGCACCGACACGTCGACGCCGACGATCTCGGTGAACCGCGGGTCCTTGAGCAGTGCCTGCACCAACTGGCCCTGGCCACAGCCGAGATCGAGGACACGGGCCGCACCGGCGGCACGCAGCGCCTCGAGGATGGCCTCCCGGCGCTGCACGGCGAGCGGGGTCGGCTTCTCCTCGGTCTCGGTCTCGGTCTCCGCCTCGACGGCGTTGTCGATCTCCTCGACCTCGCTGTCGTCGGCCTCGGCGAGCCGCACCAGTTCGAGGCGCTCCATCGCCTCGCGCGTCAGCGACCAGCGGCGGGACAGGTAGCGGCTGGTGATCAGCTTCTGCTCCGGGTGCGCGGGCAGCCAGCCCTCACCGGCCCTGAGCAGCTTGTCGACCTCGTCGGAGGCCACCCAGTAGTGCTTGGCGTCGTCGAGGACGGGGAGCAGGACGTACAGGTGGCGCAGCGCCTCGGCGACGGTGAGCTCGGCGGACTCCAGTTCGAGCCGGACGTAACGCGAGTCGCCCCACTCCGGGAACTCGGTGTCCAGCGCGACCGGTTCGACGGTCACCGTCCAGCCGAGCGGCTCGAACAGGCGCCGTACGAGCTCCGGGCCGCCGCGGGCCGGGAGGGCAGGCACCTCGATGTGCAACGGCCGTGCCTGAGACGGCAGTTCGGGCCTGGCAGCGCACACGCCGCGCATCGCGCTGGAGAAGACCGCGCGCAGCGCCACCGCGAGCAGCGAGGAGGCCGCGTACGGGCGGTCGTTGACGTACTGCGCGAGCGCCGCGTCGGGGGCGCCGCCGCGTCCCTTGCCCTTGCCGCGCCTGACCAGCGCCACCGCGTCGACCTCCAGGAGCAGCGCGGCCGTGCAGCGCTGATCGTCCGCCTCGGGGTACAGGACGTGCGCCCTGCCGTAGGACGTGGAGAACGCCTGCGCCTTCTCGGGATGCTTGTGCAGCAGGAAGCCGAGATCG
This sequence comes from Streptomyces sp. NPDC057253, assembly GCF_042669125.1. Classification (NCBI taxonomy): domain Bacteria; kingdom Bacillati; phylum Actinomycetota; class Actinomycetes; order Kitasatosporales; family Streptomycetaceae; genus Streptomyces; species Streptomyces sp. NPDC057253. The sequence continues at coordinate 100,264 of NZ_JBHUXV010000007.1, forward strand.
GTGGCGGGGCGCTCCGGAGTGCCGGTGGTGGTGATGGTCAGGAACATGGTGAGGGCCTCTCCGGCCGGTGGACGGTACGGGGTGCCGTGCGCGCGAGAGCCCCCGGGAAGGCGATCCCGGGGGCTCGGCAGGACGACGTCCTCAGCTTCGCACAGGCGTTGTGACCAGTGCCTTCGATTTACGACAGCTGCGACTGGACCTGGGCGGAGATCAGCTCCAGGTGGTCCAGGTCGTCGAGGTCGAGGATCTGGAAGTAGATGCGGCTGGAACCCACGGCGGCATAGCGGCCGATCTTGTCGACGACCTCGGCGGGGGTGCCGGCCAGGCCGTTGGCCTTGAGCTCGTCGACCTCACGGCCGATCGCGGCGGCGCGGTGGGCGACCTCCCGGTCGTCCTTGCCGACACAGGCGACGAGGGCGTTGGAGAAGGTGATCGCGTCGGCCGCGCGGCCCGCCTCCTGGGCGGCGGCACGGACCCGGCCGAACTGCTTCTCGCTGTCCTCGACCGAGCCGAACGGCAGGTTGAACTCGTCGGCGTAGCGGGCGGCGAGACGCGGGGTCCTCGTCGCGCCGTGGCCGCCGATCAGCACGGGGATCCGGTCCTGGGCGGGCTTGGGCAGCGCGGGCGACTTCGTGAGGTCGTAGTGCTCGCCGTGGAAGTCGAAGGTGTCACCGGGTGCGGTGGCCCACAGCCCGGTGACAATGGCCAGCTGCTCCTCCAGCCGCGGGAACTTCTCCTTCGGGAAGGGGATGCCGTACGCCTGGTGCTCCTCCTCGAACCAGCCCGCGCCGAGGCCCAGTTCGACACGGCCGCCGGACATCTGGTCGACCTGGGCGACCTGGATGGCGAGGACGCCGGGCAGCCGGAAGGTGGCGGCGGTCATCAGGGTGCCGAGACGGATGCGCTTGGTCTCGCGGGCGAGCCCGGCGAGGGTGATCCAGGCGTCGGTGGGGCCGGGGAGGCCGTCTGCGTCGCCCATCTTCAGATAGTGGTCGGAGCGGAAGAAGGCGTCGAAGCCGAGGTCCTCGGTGGCCTTCGCAACGGTCAGGAGGGTGTCGTAGCTCGCGCCCTGCTGGGGCTCGGTGAAGATGCGGAGATCCATGTCTCCATCCTGCACGCAGGAGTGCGCCGCGGCCTCACCGGTCCCTGTGGCCTCCGCCGTCGCGCCGTCCTCGGTCGGGTGAAAATTCGTCCACGGCGCATGCGTGGGGTGGCTGCGCCAGTGACCTGGCCCTTTGGTGATCGTTGGCTCGGGCGGAGCCGGCTTGTCGTCGCCGGTGCGTCATCCGTTACCCGCGTGGGTCTGTGGGCCGAGGAGGCCGTCATGTCCGAGGAAACCGTGCCGCTGACTGCGGGGGCTGGGCAGCCGAAGGGGTTGTTGCAGCAGATGGAGGAGTTGATGGCGGCACTGAACGCGGATCTGTCGGCGCTGGATGCGGATCTTCAGGGGGCCGGGGGTTCTGGGCGGGGGGTTGGTGAGGAGGGGGTCGGCTGAGGTCTGCCTTCGGCTGCGGGTGGGTGGGGGCTGGTCGCGCAGTTCCCCGCGCCCCCAAAACAGGTGGGTACAGCTGGGCAGGGTTCGACTGTGCTTCCCGGCCCCACCGGGCCGCGGCCGACCACTCACCCCGCCTCCCGTTCGGTAAGTCCCTCCCCCCGGTCCGCCAGTCTTCGCAGCATCTGCAGGACCCGGTCCCGGGACTCGTCCGCCGCGTCGATCGCCTCCATGCACTGCCAGTACGTCGTCTCGTCGTCCGCCGCGCACGCGAGGCCGACCAGCGCTATGCCGACCTCGCCGAGGAGGCCGCCGAGGTAATGCAGGGCCTGGCGGGCGTCGCCGAGGTCGGTGAGCTGGGCGGCCCGCAGCTCCGCCAGCTCGATGTCGGGGCGGTCCAGGACCCCGCAGCCCCGACCCGCGAGCTCGGTCAACCCGAGGGCCTCGCCGCGGAGTTCGGGGGGTCCCGCGACCGCGAGGCGACTTCCTATGGCCTGGGCCAGGGCCTGTGCCTGCCACACCTCGGCCATGACCTGAGGCGGCTCGCCGCTGCCCGCCAGGGCACGCCTGCTCGTCACGATGAGCCGCACCGCGTCCATCGGCTGCCCCCGTCTGTCGCGACGTACCCCCGGGCACGTCCGCCCGAACTCCCTTGTTCACTACCCAGAGTGAGGTCGCTCGGAACGAAAAGCCAGAGGTAGGCGGAAATCTGTGGACAACGAATCGATTTCGGAACAGCTCTTCATCACGGAGAGTGAAAGAGGAGTGAAGCGCTCCTCACGGCGCGGGAAACCGTCGTTCGTTCCGGTCGATCTTCGCGGACAGCGCGGCCAGGGGGTCGACGCCGAGCACCTCGCACAGCTGGAGGAGATACGCGAGCACGTCGGCGATCTCGTCCGTGACGCGGTGCGCGGTGTCGGGGTCCGCCATGACCCGCGCCGACTCCTCGGGCGTCAACCACTGGAAGATCTCGACCAGTTCGGAGGCCTCCACGCTGAGCGCGGCGACCAGGTTCTTGGGGGTGTGGTAGGGCTGCCAGTCGCGGGCCGCGGCGAACTCGGCCAGCCGGCGTTGCAGTGCCGCCACGTCGAGGGGTTCTGTCACGGCTCCAGGTGTACCACTGTGATGCCGTCCGTCCCGGCGGCCCACGAGGCGTCGCTCACCGCGCCCACGAGCCGGATGTGTCCGCGTTCGCACATCCGCAGGGCCAGCCGCAGCAGTTCGGCCCGCTGCCGTGCGTCCAGGCCCCGGTCGAGGTTGTCGGCGAGGACGGTGAGCGTCTGGAGGGCCGCCGGGACCTCACCGGCCGGGTCGACCTCCAGCACGCCGGGCCCGGTGAGCAGGACGAGCGCCAGGGCGAGGTATCTCAACTCGCCGTCGCCCAGCCGCCCGAGCTCCGTACGGCTGCCGTCCCCGCGGTCGAGCAGGGCCCGGACCGCTCCGGTCAGCACGGGCTCGGCGAGGACGTCGGCGACGGGCCCCGCGCATCCGGCGCGCACCGCGGCGACGAGTTGCGCGTGCCGTCGGCCGCACTCCGCGCGGGTGCGCCACAGGACGTCGGCGAGGTTGTCGCAGCCGCCGAGCAGGCGTCCGGAGCCGGTCCGCACGGGCAGGCGCATACGGCCGGGGCGTGGGTCGCAGCCGAAGACGGAGCGCAGGGCGACGACCATCTGCTCGGCGGCGGCGAGGACGCGCCGCTGTCCGTCCGTCTTGCCCGCGACCCGCAACGGCAGCAGGGCGGTGCCGAGTTGGTCGTCCGGGAGCGGGGCGCGGGTGACGGGGGCGGTCCCCGCGGTGTGCCACGCGGCCTGGACGGCACGGCGGGCGGGGTCGCGCAGGGCGGTCTCCAGGAGGATGAGCCCGCCGGACGTCAACCGCTCGCCCACGATGCGCAGTTGGGGCTCCGCCTGGACGGCGACGTCGAGGCGGACCGGTCCTTCGGGGCCGTCGGCCGTGCAGCCGATCCGGAAGCCCCGGCGGTGCTGGGCGTCGGGGCGGGCGCGGTCGGGGACGCAGGCGACGGGGTCGGGGAACGCCTCGACGAGACTCGCACCGCCGCCGAGCCGCGCGAGTGCCTCGTACGCCTGGAGCGCGCTGGTCTTGCCACTGCCGCTGGGCCCGGTGAACAGGGTCAGCGGCCCGATCGGTAATCCGGCCCGGCGGTGCATGGCGTACGCGGACAGCCGGAGCTCGGTGAGACACGGCCGCTCGGGACGCGGCACGCCGCCCGGCGCGGACTCCGCGAACGGGGAGGGCGACTGGGCCGGGACGACGGAGGAGGTGGGGGACACACGCATATCCGGACCGTAGGCCTCCGCCACCAGCGGAACCGTTCCTCCCGGACGGCCTTCCTACGATCGGGCGAACGGCCGCCACGCCGGAGCGGGGTGCGGGCGCCCCTGACGCCCCTTCACGCGGGAGCGAAGTACGGGGCCCGCCCGTGACACCCGCCCCCTCGCGCCGGAGCGAAGTACGGGGCTGCCTCTGAAGCCCGCCTCCCCGCGCCGGAGCGAAACGCGGACTCGTCACTGGCACCCGCCCCCTCACGCCGGAGCGAAGTACGAGGCCGCCCCTGACCCTCGCCTCCCCGCGCCGGAGCGAAACGCGGAGTCCTCCCTGACGCCCGCCCCCCTCACGCCGGACCGGACCACCGGCGCCCTGACATCCGCCCGGCCCCACCCCGCCGGAGCTCGACCGCTGGACCTGGCCCCCCGGGGCTAGACCCCCGGCATCCCCGCCCCCTCCATCAACCCCGTCACCTCGGTCCCGGCCGGCGTGAGCAGGAACACGTTCCGGTCCACCCGGTGCATTCCGCTCGCCAGGCCGAAGACGACGCCCGTGCTGAAGTCGAGGACGCGTTTGGCGACCTCCGTCTCCGCGCCGGTGAGGTCGAGGAGGACGGGGATGCCCGCCATGAGGGTCTCGGCGACCTCGCGGGCGTCCGCGAAGACGTTGATCCGCAGGACGACGAAACGGCGCCTGGCCTCGGTCTCGGCCTCCGGCATGGACCGGTGGTCGATCGCGGACGGCCACGCGTCCCGTCCTCGCAACGGAACGACCTGGGCGAGCCCCTCCCACTGTTCATCGGTGACGTCGTACCTGTTCACCGGCTCCCCCCGCTCCGACTCGCCTTCATTGCCTGCACCGGCCAATTCTTACGCCAAGTCACCCGTTCGGCCCAACAACGACACGGTCCGCGACCGCCCCGGCGGCCCCCGGCGCCCCCACCCATCGTGACGAAAGGGTCTTACCCGCCTCACACCGGACTCTTGGCCTCCCGCCGCACGCCGCTCACCGGGTCCGATTAGCGTCCGATGCCGTGTTCCTGGCAGATACTCAGCTGTCGGCACCCGGCCGGACCACCCGGCCGACGGTGTCCGCCGAGCCTGAACCCCCCACCCAATGGCACCGCGTCCTGACCCTCCTCGCGGACGTCAGCCTCCTCATCGGCACCCGCGAGGTGTGGACCCAGGCGGCCACCCACCGGCTCACCGTGGCGGCGGTCATCTCGGTCTGCTACGCCTCGGTCCTCGGGTGCGGCGCCCTCGCCCTGGTGGTGCGCGACCGACGGTCCCTGGCCCGCGTGGACCTCGTCGTCCTGGTGACCGGCCTGACGCTCGCCCTGTGCGCGTTCGTCCTGTTCCACCGCGGCTCCGACGAGTCCGTCCTCACCACCCAGGCCGCCCGCGACCTGGTCGCCGGGCACGGCATCTACGGCCGCCCCTGGCCCTGGCTGTTCGGCGGCAAGGGCATCGCGCTCACCCCGACCGTCACGGGCGGCTACGACTACACGTACGGCTATCCCCCGCTCGCCCCGCTGCTCACCGCTCCCCTGCTGTGGCTCGGGCACGGCGGCCTGCCGGCCATAGCGATGAGCACGGGCGCACTGCTCGTGGGCACGGTCGTGCTGTGGTGGCTGCTGCCCGTGCCGTGGCGGTCGGCGGCGACCCTGGCGTGCCTGGGGTTCTCGATGCTCACGATGTACGCCCGTCTCGGCTACCCGGCGATCCTGGCGCTGGCCCTGCTGGTGCCGGTGGTGGTGCGCTGGCCCCGGATCGGGCGGGGCGGGCGGCTCGGCCCGGCCGGGGTGGCGCAGGCGGCCTGTCTGGGCGCGGCGTGCGCGGCGCAGCAGTTGCCGTGGTTCCTCGCGCCGTTCCTGCTGGCCGGGATCCACGCCGTGCGGCGCGGGGAGCTCGGGGCGCGGCCGGCGCGCCTGGTGGTGCTGCGGTTCGCCGGAGTCGCCGCCGCCGTGTGGCTGCTGATCGACGCGTACTTCGTCGCGAGCCAGCCGGTGGCATGGCTGAAGGGGATCGCGCTGCCGCTGATCCAGGGCGCGGTGCTGCACGGCCAGGGCCTGGTGGGCGTGTCGCTGTATCTCACGAACGGCAGCGACCGGCTCGACTGGTACGGGTACGCCAGCATGCTGCTGCTCGTCGGCCTGCTGGCGCTGTTCGTGCTGTTCGTGCGCCGGCTCGGTCCGGCGGCGACCGTGCTGCCGTGGCTGGCGTTCTGGCTGGCGACGCGTTCGCAGGACGGCTACTACCTGATGATGACCCCGCTGTGGCTGGCGGCGGCGGTCACCGCGCCCTCGGCGGAGTTCGCGGGGGTCTGGCAGCCGTTCGCACGGCGGCTCGGCGGGGCGGGCCGGCGTCCCGTGCGGATCGCCGCGGCCGTGCTGCTGCTGAGCCCGGCACTGGCGAGCGCGCTGCTGGCGGCCACCGGCTCACCGCCCCTGCGGCTGGAGGTCGCCGGGGTCCGTCATGACGCCCGCGCGCTCTCCAGGCTGACCCTGCGGGTCACCAACACGGACGACGAGGCGCTCACCCCCCACTTCACCCTCACCCGGGGCCAGGGGATGTACCCGTACTTCACTGTGCTGCGGGGGCCGGCCACCCTGCCCGGCCACGCCACGGCCGTCTATGAACTACGGCCGCCCGACGGGACGTACGCGCTGCCGCACAGGCATCAGCGGGTCCGGCTGCGCGTCTTCACCTCGTCGCCGCAGACGCTGTCGAGCAGCTACCTCACGCTGCCGACCGCTTGAAGCGGAGCGTGGCGTCGACCGTGGTCAGGCCGCGGATCATGCCGAGCTGGTTCCAGCCGAGGCCGAACTGGGCGCGGTCGACCGAGAACTCGGCGTTCACCGTGACCGCGTCGGCGCTCGCGTCGGCGACCGCGGCGGTGAAGGACTGGGGGCGGCTGATGCCGTGCACGGTCAGCTGGCCCACCACGTGCACCTGGTCGCCGTCGCGGAGTTCGGCGCTGCGCACCGCGAAGGTGATCTCGGGGTGGTTCGCGACGTCGAAGAAGTCCGCGCCCCGCAGGTGTTCGTCCCGCTTGGCGTTCTTGGTGTCGAGGGAGGCGGCGTCGAGGGTGACGGTGCCGACGGCGGACCCGTCGGCCCGCACCTCGCCCTGACCGTCCACGGTGGCGAAGGCGCCCTTGACCGTGACCAGGCCCCACATCGTCTTGTGCTTGAGGGCGACGGTGGTGGCGGTCCGGTCGAGCTGCCAGGTTCCGGTTTCGACGGCGACGGACATGGTTCCTCACTCAGGTAGTCCAAATTTGGATGACAGCACGCTAGCCGAATATTCAAATTTGGACAACAGGTAGAATCGAGTCCATGGCCGACCACTCCGACTGTCCCTCCGCCGCAGGTGACGGACTCCTGCCCGCCGAGCTGCACGCCTGGATGCTGATGCTGGCTGCGACCGGAGCGGTGGAGCAGGAGTTGCGCGGCGTGGTCAAGGAACGGCTCGACGTCTCGCACGACGAGTTCCTGGTCCTGTGCCTGCTGGCCACGGGCCCCCGGGAGGGCCAGCGGATGACGCGGATCGCCGAACTGCTGGGCCGCCCGAAGACCCGCCTCACCTACCAGATCGCCTGTCTCCAGCACGCCGGTCTCGTCACCCGGAAGTCGGTCTGCGGCGACAAGCGGGGCGTCGAGGTGGCCCTCACCGAGAAGGCGCGCAACCTCATCGCGGACGCCTCCGGCACCCTCGCCGAGACGGTCAAGGCGGCCCTGGCCCGCTTCATGGGCCCCGACCAGCGCAAGGCGCTGTGCGCGCTGATGCCTGATCTGGCCGGCGAGGCGACGCCGGAGTAGTCGCCAGGGAGGCGATGCCGGGCTCGCGGCAGTCGGTGCGCCTACGGCAACCCGGTTCATTCGCAACAGGCGGTGACCGGATCTCCCCAGGGGCGCGGGGAACTGCGCGACCAGCCACGACGGCGCCGCAGCCGCCAACACACCTCAGACCACCAGTTCCACCAGCTCCCCCCTGGCCCGCGCCACGCGAGACCGCACCGTCCCCACCGCACACCCACTCACCACAGCCGCCTCCTCGTACGACAACCCCAGCATCTGCGTGAGCACGAACGCCTCCCGCCGCTCCTCGGACAGCGCCCCCAACAGATCAACCAGCACTATCCCGTCGTCGAAGCCGGGCACGCCCCGCGGCTGCGCCCGCTCAGCCGCCGCCTGCCAGTCGGAGCCGTCGTACCGGCGGGGCCGCACCGCCGCGTGCCGGAAGCCGTCGACGACCGCGCGGCGGGCGATGGACAGCACCCAGGCCCGCGCCGAGCACCGGCCCTCGAACCGGTGCAGACTGCCGAGCGCCCGCAGGAAGGTGTCCTGGGCCAGGTCGTCCACGGCCTGGGGGTCGCCGCACAGGTGGGCGACATAGCGCAGGACGTCCCGGTGCAGGGCGCGCACGAAGTGGTCGACGGCGTCGGGGTCCCCCGCGCGGGCGGCGAGCGCCCACGCGGTGGTCGAGGCGTCGGCGGACTCGCGCCGGGCCCGGAGGTCGGCGGGCGCGGGGGCAGGGGCGGGCAGGGTGGGAGTGATCACCAGGTGTCCTTCTCGGATCGGCCAGGATCCGGAGCGCCCGGGCGCACAGGGGTGCGCGGCTCTCCGGTGAGGGAAGCGGCCGTACGGCGCCCACACGGGCGGACGGCCGAGGCCCGAGGCGCACAGGGGCGGCCCCGGGTCACCAGCTGTCGTCAGGCGACAGCCGTCCCCGGAGGCGGACCGCGATGGGTGATCGCGTGGACGAGAAGGACGAGCCGCGGCGCCCGCTCCGACCGGGCCCGGCGCATCCGCACGCGCGGACGGTGCGGGGTCGCCGGCAGGGCGAGCAGCAGCCGCAGCGGGGCGACCAGCCGCCCGGCCACGGCCCGCAGGACGCGGAACACGGCCCGCTCGCCGTACGCCAGCCAGAGGCCTGTGACCAGCGCGGCGAGCAGATGGGCCGCGTACATGCCGAAGGGCTGCCAGTACGAGAGGGCACCGACGCCCGACGAGGCCTCCAGCTGAGCCGTGTCCATGGAGTCCATGCCACTCATGTGCATGGACTCCATGTGCATCGCGCCCATGTCCCGCGCCGCCGAAGGGGGCTGCGCGAGGGAGAAGGCCGTGTGGAGTGCCGTCTGGGCAAGGACGGCGACGGCGACGATCAGGGGCAGTCCGCGTTCACGGCCGGCCAGACCCCAGCCCGCGCACCCGGTCACGACCAGGCCCGCGGCCAGGGTCCGACTTGGCACATGGGCGCCGGACATGAGGACGTGGCCCAGGGCGGCGAGCAGCACGCAGACGGCCGCGAACACCGCGGCCCGTAGCGTGCGAGAACACCACCCTGCTGTCATGGCGCCTCATCCTCCCATCGGGGCACCGAGAACCACCTGTGGGTACGGAAATCCACAGGTGACTGCTCACTTGGCGGCGCGGCTCCGCACGACGGCGAAGGCCCCGGCCGCGAGGCCGAGCACGCCCACGACCAGTCCGGCGACACCGAGGCCGCGTGCCGTGGAGTCGCTCGCCGCGGCCTTCGTGGCGGCTGCCGAGGTCTTCGCCGCCGTCCTGGAGGTGGTGGCCGACGTCAGCTTGAGGACCGGCGCCGGGTTCTCCGGTTCCTCGTCGCCCGACCCGGCCACCTCGATCCAGCGGACGACCTTTCCGTCGGAGTAGGTCTGGAGGGTCTTGAAGGTCAACTGTGCGGTGTCGTCGGGGAGTTGACCGAAGGCGACGTCGAAGTCCTCGTAGTGGCCGGGGGCGATCCTCCCGCCGGTCCAGGTGATCTCGGAGACCGCGTCGGTGATCGTGCCGTCGTCCGTCCTGACCGGCTTCTTGAGCTTGGTGTCGGTGACCTCGGCGGTCCAGCCGTCGTGCGGGGAGACGAGCACACCGAGCAGCGGGTGGTCGGTCGGCAGGAACAGCTGGACCTTCGTGGTGCTCGTGGTGTCGCTCTCGTCGGGGACGCGGAAGCTCAGGGCGCCGTCCGTGGCGCCCTTGGCGTAGCTGTCGGGGTGGACGGTGACGTGCGCGGAGGCGACGCCGGCCGCGGTCAGGACGGCGGTGACGGCGAGGGCGGTACCGAGGCCGGCGCGGCGCAGGGCGGTGTGTGCTCGGGACATGGCTGAGGGATCTCCGTACTGGGGAAAAGGTGTGCTCGGGTCAGATCGCGTACGGGATCGAGGTGGGCGGTCCGCGCCGGTGGACCGTGTGGCGGAGCAGGGGTGGGCGGGGCGTACGGGGGCCCTGGTCGGGGACCGGACGCGCGGGGGCCGGGGCGGTCGGCTCGCCGTATCCCCGCCACCAGGCGGCGAGTCCGGGTACCAGCGCGACGGCTCGGCGCAGGAGCGACCACAGGGCGGCCTCACCGCGCCGCAGCCACCAGGTGAGCAGGAGGGCGGCCGAGAGGTGGACGGCGGTGGCGTGCGGGGTGACGGCATGCGGGGGCGGGGCAGCGGGGTGCATCATCCGCATGCCCTGAAGGGTCATGTGGGCCTTCACCATGTGCGGCATGACCATGTGGGGCATGGCCATGTGCGGCATGACCATATGGTGCATCCCCATGCCCGGCGGCGTCACCGTGGAGCCCGACGCCCCCGTGGCGTGCGAGTGGGCCGCGCCGAACTCCAAGTGCAGTGCGCCCTGTGACGTGAGGGTCGCGGCGCCGATGGACCCGAGCGAGCGTTCCCGGCCGCCGAGCAGCCAGCCGGCCGCGAACACCGGCACGAACCCGATCGCCTGCGCCCACACCGGCGGTGCCATGCCGGTCGCCAGCGTGTGTCCCCCGGCGGCCAACAGCACGCACAGCGCGGCGAACACCGCCGCGCGCAGGCTCCGGACCGCAGGGGATGCCCTCATGGCGACCGATACTCCCACGTGCGCTGCGGCCCCCGCCCAGGGGTTCGGTCAGGAGATGTCCCGCAGCCGTCGGGCCGTGGTCAGCCGGCCGGGTGCTCCTTGTCGCCGGCGGCCTTCAGGACCGTAGGCCGTCCGTCCGGGCCCCTGCCGATGTCGAGGACCAGACCGCATCCCGCACCGCAGTACGAGCAGACACGCGGATGTCTCCCGAGCCGTTCACCAGGAGTTACACCGCACGCACACCTGACAGGGCAGCCTTGTGAGCGCCTTCGGAGCCGCGATCCGACGCGACACAGATTTGGAACGGTTCCATTTCTTGAACCATTCAGGTTTATGGGGGTAGGTTGTTCCCCATGACCGCCCCCCAGCCTCCGAACACCGCCGCTGAGCTGCGCGGTGCCGGCCTGCGGGTGACGGCCGCGCGCGTCGCACTGCTCGAGACCGTTCGGGCCGGTGACCACCTCCCCGTCGACGCGATCGCCACGGGAGTGCGCGACCGTCTCGGCCACATATCGCTCCAGGCGGTGTACGAGGCCCTGCACTCGCTCACCGCGGCGGGGCTCGTCCGCCGTCTCGAACCGCCGGGGAGCCCGGCCCGGTTCGAAGGGCGGGTCGGGGACAACCACCATCACCTGGTCTGCCGGTCGTGCGGGGCCGTCGTCGACGTCGACTGTGCCGTCGGTCACGCGCCCTGTCTGACAGCTTCCGACGACCGCGGCTTCTCGATCGACGAGGCCGAGGTCATCTACTGGGGCCTGTGCCCCGGCTGCTCCACCCAAAGGCTTACTTCAGCACCGTGATCCACCCAGTTCGGAAGGACTTCCATGTCTGAGAATCCCGACGCAATCGTCACCGACGCCAAGACCGAGGGCACCGGTGGCTGCCCGGTCGCGCACGGGCGTGCCCCGCACCCGACGCAGGGTGGCGGCAACCGCCAGTGGTGGCCGGAGCGCCTGAACCTCAAGATCCTCGCCAAGGACCCGGTCGTCGCGAACCCGCTCGGCGCGGACTTCGACTACGCCGAGGCCTTCCAGGCCCTCGACCTGGACGCCGTGAAGCGGGACATCGCCGAGGTGCTCACCGCCTCGCAGGACTGGTGGCCCGCCGACTTCGGCAACTACGGCCCGCTGATGATCCGTATGGCCTGGCACAGCGCCGGCACCTACCGCATCAGCGACGGCCGCGGCGGTGGCGGCCGCGGTCAGCAGCGCTTCGCGCCGCTGAACAGCTGGCCGGACAACGGCAACCTGGACAAGGCCCGCCGTCTGCTGTGGCCGGTGAAGAAGAAGTACGGCCAGTCCATCTCCTGGGCCGACCTGATGATCCTCACCGGCAACGTCGCCCTTGAGACCATGGGCTTCGAGACCTTCGGCTTCGGCGGCGGCCGCGCCGACGTCTGGGAGGCCGACGAGGACGTCTACTGGGGTCCCGAGACCACCTGGCTGGACGACCAGCGCTACACCGGCGACCGCGAGCTGGAGAACCCGCTCGGCGCCGTCCAGATGGGCCTCATCTACGTCAACCCCGAGGGCCCCAACGGCAACCCGGACCCGTTGGCCGCGGCCCGCGACATCCGTGAGACCTTCCGTCGCATGGCGATGAACGACGAGGAGACCGTCGCCCTCATCGCCGGTGGCCACACCTTCGGCAAGACCCACGGCGCCGGCCCGGCCGACCACGTCGGCAACGACCCCGAGGCCGCCTCCCTGGAGGAGCAGGGCCTGGGCTGGAAGTCCACCTACGGCACCGGCAAGGGCGGCGACGCCATCACCTCCGGCCTCGAGGTGACCTGGACCACCAAGCCGACCCAGTGGAGCAACGACTTCTTCGACATCCTCTTCGGCTACGAGTGGGAGCTCACCGAGTCCCCCGCCGGCGCCAAGCAGTGGGTCGCCAAGGACTCCGAGGAGATCATCCCGGACGCGCACGACGCGTCGAAGAAGCGTCGGCCCACGATGCTGACGACCGACCTCTCGCTGCGTTTCGACCCGATCTACGGCGAGATCTCCAAGCGCTTCCACGAGAACCCGGACCAGTTCGCGGACGCCTTCGCCCGTGCCTGGTACAAGCTGACCCACCGTGACCTGGGCCCGAAGTCCCTGTACCTCGGCCCGGAGGTCCCGGCGGAGACGCTGCTGTGGCAGGACCCGCTGCCGCAGGCCGAGGGCGAGGCCATCGACGCCGCCGACGTGGCGGCCCTGAAGGCCAAGGTCCTGGAGACGGGTCTGACCGTCTCGCAGCTGGTCTCCACCGCGTGGGCCTCGGCGTCCACCTTCCGCGGCAGCGACAAGCGCGGCGGTGCCAACGGCGCCCGCATCCGCCTGGAGCCGCAGCGCGGCTGGGAGGTCAACGACCCGGAGCAGCTCGCCCAGGTCCTGCGGGTCCTGGAGGGCGTCCAGGCCGAGTTCAACACCGGTGCCAAGAAGGTCTCCCTGGCCGACCTGATCGTCCTCGCGGGTGCCGCGGCGGTCGAGAAGGCCGCCAAGGACGCCGGTGTCGCGGTGGAGGTCCCCTTCACCCCGGGCCGTGTGGACGCGACCGAGGAGCACACCGACGTCGAGTCCTTCGCGGCGCTGGAGCCGGTCGCGGACGGCTTCCGCAACTACCTCGGCAAGGGCAACCGCCTCCCGGCCGAGTACCTGCTGCTCGACCGCGCCAACCTGCTCACCCTGAGCGCCCCCGAGATGACCGTCCTCGTCGGTGGTCTGCGCGTCCTCGGCGCCAACCAGGGCGGCACCGCGCACGGTGTCTTCACCGACCGTCCGGGCGTCCTGACGAACGACTTCTTCGTCAACCTGCTCGACCTGGGCACGGAGTGGAAGTCCACCTCCGAGGACCAGACGGCCTTCGAGGGCCGCGACGCGGCGACGGGCAAGCTGAAGTGGACCGGCACCCGTGCCGACCTGGTCTTCGGCTCCAACTCCGAGCTGCGCGCCCTCGCCGAGGTCTACGCGAGCGACGACGCGAAGGAGAAGTTCGTGAAGGACTTCGTCGACGCGTGGGTCAAGGTCTCGAACCTGGACCGCTTCGACCTGGTCTGAGCGTCCGAGTGAGGCAGGGGCCGGTCCTTCGGGGCCGGACCCTGCGTCATGTCTACGAGGAGAGCGTGGCCACGAACTTCCCGAGCCGCGCGATGCCCTCCCGCAGTTCCTCGGCCGAGGCCGCGTAGGACAGCCGTACATGCGTGTCGGCGGTGCCCACCCCGAAGTCCCGCCCCGGGGTGAGCGCCACATGGGCCTCCTCCAGCGCCCGTCCGCAGAACTCCCACGAGGTGAGCCCGGTGCCGCTGACGTCGAAGTAGACGTAGAACGCCCCGTCGGGCGGCACGGGCACCGGCAGTCCGATCCCCGCGAGCCCGTCGAGGACCAGCTTCCGCCGCCGCCCGAACTCGGCCCGCCGCTCCTCGCACACGGCGAGCGACTCGGGCGTGAAGCACGCGAGCGCGGCGTACTGGGCGGGGGTGGAGGCACAGATCATGTAGTTCTGGGCCAGCCGCTCCAGCGCCGGCACCAGCGCCTCGGGCACCACGCTCCAGCCCAGCCGCCAGCCGGTCATCCCGAAGTACTTCGAGAAACTGTTGATCACGACGGCTTCCTGGTCGTACGACAGCACACTGCGCGGCGGCCGCCCGTGCTCGTCGTGGTCGCCGAGGTCGAGGTAGATCTCGTCGACGATCCGCCACGCGTCCCGCTCCCGGGCGAACTCGCTGATCGCGGCCAGCTCGTCGGCCGGTACGGAGGTGCCGGTCGGGTTGGAGGGACTGGCGACCATGATCCCGCGGGTGCGCTCGGTCCAGTACGACCGGACGGAGGCCGTGTCCAGCTGGTACCGCGACTCGGCGCTGGTCGGCACCAGGGTGACCCGGGCGCCGAAGCTCTCGGCGATCTGCCGGTTGCACGGGTAGGAGGGGTCGGCGATGAGGACCTCGTCCCCGGGGTCGACGAGCGCGGCGGCGCCCAGCACCAGCGCGGCCGAGGCGCCGGCGGTCACGACGACGCGGGCCGGGTCCAGATCGACGCCGTGCTGATCGCCGTAGAACCGCGCTATGGCCAGCCGCAGTTCGGGCAGCCCGAGCGCCCCGGTGTAGCTCATGGGCCGGCTCCCCACGGCCTCCCGCAGGGCCTCCAGCACGGCCGGCGGCGCCCCGAAGTCCGGTTCCCCCAGGCTGAGTTTGACGACGTGACGGCCCTCGGCCTCCAGCGCCGCGGCATGCTTGCCGAACTCCATGGCGTAGAACGGCGCGACGGACCGAGCCCGCTGCGAGATCCTCATACGGTCGGCCTCCTGGGGTCCTCGAATCACGTCGAACTATACGAGGCCGGGTAAAAGGGCAGGTCAGGCGTCCCCACCGGGCATGCGGCGGAGTTATCTAAGAGGGGACGCCTCAGCTCACGCCCGCCGCGTCCAGCAGGGTCGTCACCGTGGGTGTGACGAGACCCGTCAGCTTGTCGGCTCCGATGCCCGCGCGGGCGCTGGCGCCGTCGAAGACCAGGCTGAGCTGGCGGGCCAGCAGGTCGGGATCGCCGGCCCCACCTTGTTCGGCCTCGGAACGGAAGAAGGCCGTCAGGTTCGCCTTGACCTGATGGGCGACCCGGCTGGCGGGATGCCCCTGGTCCTTGAGCTCGATCTGGACGGCCAGATACCGGCACCCCCGGAACTCGGGCGCACCCGACTGCGACTCCACTTGCTCGAAGACGTGCAGGATGCGCTCGCGGGGGGAACGGCCGTCGTCCGCCGCGGGAAGGAGGGTCGCCGCATAAGCGGCGGCCTGCTCCTTCAGGCTCACCGCGAGCAGGTCGTCCTTGCTCTCGAACAGCTGGTACATGGACCGCTTCGACACACCCGCCGCCTTGCACAGCGCCTCGACGCCGATGCTGACGCCGTCTCGGTAGGTGAGGGTGGCCGCCGCCTCCAGCAGTCGCTCTCTGGGGCTCGGTTTCACTTCGGAGGTCATACCGCGAGGTTAACCCGAAGCGGACAAAATAGAAACCGATCGGTTTCCGGAGGGCTTGAACTCCTTCCCGGCCACGGCGGTCCCGGACCCGCCCCGGCTTGCGCGTGAAAACCGATCGGTTTACCTTGGTGGAAACCGATCGGTTTCACGTTCTCCGGAGCAAGGAGTCGGCGAGATGCCCAGCCAAGAGTCACGTCCCTCGATCCACATCCCGGGGACCACCAGCCACACGCTCCCCGCTCGCGGCGGCCGTGAAGGACAGCTGCGCTATCTGAAGGCGGGCACGGGCGCTCCCCTGGTCCTGCTGCACACCGTGCGCACCCAGGCCGAGCACTTCCGCCGCCTCGTCCCGCTGATCGCGGACCACTACACGGTCCACGCCCTGGATCTGCCGGGGATGGGCTACTCGGAGATCGTGCCCGGGGCGTCGTACGACGAACCCGCGATGCGTGCGGGCGTCGAGCGGCTGCTGACCGAACTCGACCTGCACGACGTGACGTTGGCCGGCGAGTCCATGGGCGCGGTGCTCGCCCTGACCACCGCGGCCGACCTCCCCGAGCGCGTCCGACGCGTCGTCGCGGTCAACGCCTACGACTTCCGCGGCGGCATCGCCCGCTCCAGCCTCCTCGCCCGAGCCGTGGTCACCGGTGTCCTCGCGCCGGGAGCAGGCCCGCTGCTCGCCCGGGTCGAGCCCAAGCCCGCCCTGCGCACGATCCTTCAGGGCGGCCTCGGCGACAGGAGTGCCCTGCGCGAGGACTACGTCGACGAGCTCCTCCAGGTCGGCGCCCGCCCCGGCTACCCCACCGTCGCCCGGGCCGTGTACCAGGCCCTGCCCAGCCTCATCGCGGCCCGCTCCCGCTACCCCGAGGTCAAGGCCCCCATCCACCTCGTCTACGGCGAGAAGGACTGGTCCCGCCCCTCGGACCGCCAGGCCAACCAACACCTCCTGCCCGCCGCCGACTTCACCCAGATCCCCGGGGCAGGCCACTTCGTCGCCCTGGAACGACCGGACGTACTGGCCGACTTGCTCAACGCGGTGGCGTGACCCGCCCCGGCCCGCGTTCGGATGCGGCCGTGGTGGGTTGGGCGGCGCAACGCGCCCGCGTCGGGCCGGCCGGAGCGCGGGCGGGCACGGGTTCGCGTCCGGTGCTGCTTCGCGTCCGGTGCTGCCGCCGGATCAGCGATCGGCGGTCTCGGCCGGGAGGGGGTCGTCCTCCGGCACGGTGTCCGGGTCCGCGAGCGGTCGCGCCTCATAGGTGATGCGGGTGACGCCGTCGGCGTGCCGTTCGGTGCTCGCGCGGACGCCGAAGACCGTGGCGAGGATCCGGGGGGTCAGGACCTCCAGGACCGGGCCCGCGGCAACCACCGCTCCCTCGTGCAGGACGACCAGGTGGTCGCAGAGGCGGGCGGCCAGGTCGAGGTCGTGCAGGACGGCCAGCGTGGTGACGCCGGTGGCGCGGATCAGGTCCAGGAGCTCGAACCGGGCCCGGATGTCGAGGTGGTTGGTGAGTTCGTCCAGGACCAGCAGCTGCGGGTTCTGGGCCAACGCCCGCGCCAGCAGCACGCGTTGGCGTTCGCCGCCGGAGAGCGAGGCGTAGTCCCGGTGCGCGAAGGGCCGTACACCGCAGCGGTCGATGGCCTCCTCCACGGTCCGGTGGTCCTTCGTTCCGTCCCGCCCCAGCAGACCGTGATGCGGCGACCGGCCGAGCGCGACGATCTCGGTGACGCTCAGCCCGGTGGTGTTGCCGCCCGCGTCCTGGAGGACGGCCGCGGTACGGCGCGCCGTGGCCCGCGGGGACAGCGACCACACGTCGTCCTCGCCGACCCTGACCACGCCCTCCGTCGGCCGCAGCGAGCGGTAGACCGCGCGCAACAAGGTCGACTTGCCGCTGCCGTTGGGCCCGACGAGTCCGACGATGCCGCCCTTGTCCGCCTCCAGGTGGACGTCGTGGAGGATCGGGGTGCGGTCCAGGGTGATGTGGAGCCCGTCCACGGTGAGTTTCATGGTTCAGTCCAGACCCTTGTTGCGGCGCAGCAGCCACAGGAAGAAGGGGGCGCCGAGGAAGGCGGTGATGATGCCCAGCGGCAGTTCGTTGGGGCGGGTGAGGGTGCGGGAGAGCAGGTCGACGAGGACCAGGTAGAAGGCTCCCGACAGGGCGGTCAGGGGCAGGAGTCGGCGGTGGTCGGCGCCGAGGGTGAGGCGGACCAGGTGCGGGATCATCAGGCCGACGAAGCCGATGCCGCCCGCGACGGCGACGACCGTGCCGGTCAGCAGCGCGCTGAGGGCCAGGAGGAGGGCCCGTAGCCGGTTGACGTCCACGCCGAGCGCGGTGGCGGACTCGTCGCCGGCCAGCAGGGTGTTGAGGTGCCGGCCGAGGAGCGTGAGGAGGACGGTGGTGGCCAGGACGACCGCGGTGACCGTGGGGATCTGGTCCCACTGGGCGCCCGCGACGCTGCCCAGCATCCAGAACATGACCGTTCGCAACTCGTTGGGCGTGGCCTGGAGTTGGACGAAGCTGGTCGCCGAGAGAAGGACGTAGCCGACGGCCACGCCGGCCAGGACCAGCCGGGTCGGAGCGAGGCGCCCCCGCCGCTGTCCGAGCGCGAAGACCAGTGCGCCCGCCACGATCGCCCCGAGGAAGGCCGCCGCCGACACCCCGAGCCCGGCGAGCGCCGCGCCGCCGCCCAGGGTGATGACGAGGACCGCGCCCAGCGTCGCGCCGTAGGAGAAGCCGAGCACGACGGGGTCGGCGAGCGGGTTGGCCACGACCGTCTGGAGCACTGCGCCGGTCACGGCGAGTCCGGCGCCGACCAGGGCGGCCAGGACCACTCGCGGGGTGCGGAAGTTCCAGACGATCTGGTCGAGCGCGGGGTCGGAGGGGACCGGGCCCGCGCCGGTGACGTGGTGCAGGACGATCGACCAGACGTCGCCGAGGGGAACGTTCACCGCGCCGATGCTGATCGCCACGATCATGGCGGCGAGCAGCGCGACCGGCAGGAGTGTGAAGGCCAGCGGGACCCGGATACGGGTCAGAACGCGTCCGGGTGCAGCTTCCTGGCGATCTTCTCCACGGCCAGGTCGTTGCTGGGGCCGAGGTACATCGAGTCGGACACCGTCACGTACGTGTTGTTCTTGGCTGCCGGCCACTGGGGGAACTCCTTCAGCAGTTTCCTGGCGTAGGCCGCCGGGTTCGGGTCGTTGTAGGCGATGACGACCACGGCGTCGACGTCGGTGGCGGCCACCGTCTCCTTGCTCAGGTCGGCGAAGGTGGTCGTGGCGGCGCTTTCGAAGGCGTTGGAGGCACCGGCCCTGGCGAGGATGTCGTTGACGATGCCCTTGGAGAAGATCGAGCTGAAGTCGTTGCTGCCCATGGACATGTTGGAGAAGAGCACCATGACCTTCGGCTTCTTCTCGCCCTCGACCTTGTCGGAGACCGCCGCGATGTTCTTCTCGGAGGCGGCGATCACCTTCTCCGCCCTGTCACCGACGTTGAAGATCTTTCCCATGTCACGCAGCAGTCGGTAGCTGTCGGCCACGGTCATCTTCGAAGGGTCGTCGTCGCAGCCCTGCGGGGAGACGTAACTGTTGGCTCCCACCTGCTTCAGCTGCTCGCGGGTGGCGAAGCCGTTCTTCTGGTCGAAGCCGTACGTGGTGACGGACAGGACGAGGTCGGGGCGCAGGCCGAGCATGGCCTCGCGGGGGATGTCGTACGCCTCGTTGAGCCTGACGTCACCGGTGGGGAGCTTCTTGATGGCCGCGGCGCGGCCCGGCACGTCGGAGGCGCCGTACGTCTGCTGGTTGGCGACGATCCTGTCGCCCAGGCCGAGAGCCAGGAGCGTCGAGACCTCGGCGACGGAGGCACCGTTCATCACGACGACCCGGCTGGGTGCCTTCTCGAACGTCTGCTGCACACCGCAGTTGTCGAGGGTCACCGGATAGCCGGACTTCGCGGCGGCCTCGGTGGCGGTACCGCCCGCCGCGCCGCCGGAGGGGTCGGACGAGGAGCCGCACGCAGCTGTGGTCAGACAGAGGGCCGCGGCCAGGGCGGTGGCGACCGGCCGGTACATCGACATGCGAACTCCTTGCGTACGGACTGCGGTGAAAGGCTCTGGTACAGCAGTCGGGCGGAAGCGGCCCCCAGTTCCCGGCGATTTCCCTTGGTTCGGCGAAGGCCGGCGCCTGCCGGGCGGCGCCGGCCTTCCCGTCACGCCGCCTCGGCGGCCTGTGCCTCGGCCTCCAGCAGCAGGCGGTCCAGGGTGGCCCGGGCGCGGGCCACCCTGGAGCGGACCGTGCCGACGGGGCAGCCGATGAGACCGGCCGCCTCGTCGTAGGGCAGCCCCACCACCTGGGTCAGCATGAATGCCTCGCGGCGCTCGTCCGGCAGCCTCTCCAGCAGGTCGAGGAGCGCGACGCCGTCGTCGAAGCCCGGGAGTCCACGGGGCTGGGCGCGCTCCATGGCCGACTGCCAGTCATCCGTGTCGGCCGAACGGGGTCGGACCGCGGCCCGGCGCAAACTGTCGGCCACCGCTCGACGGGCGATCGACATCAGCCAGGTGCGGGCCGAGGACCGCCCCTCGAAACGCGGCAGGCTGCCGAGGGCCCGGACGAACGTGTCCTGGGCTAGGTCGTCGGCTCCCTGGGGGTCGCCGCTCAGAAAGGCGACATAGCGCAGTACGTCGGCGTGCAGCGCGCGGACGAAGTGCTCGGTCGCGTCGAGGTCGCCGCCCCGGGCGGCCAGTGCCCAGGCGGTGGCGGAGACGTCCGCCGTGGCACGCTCCGCCCGACGGGGAGCGGGCAGGACAGAAGTGGTCACGTGATGTCCTTCTCGGGTCATCCGGAGCCGACGTCCCGTCACGGGACACGGCTCTACGGCACTTGGGTGCGGCCGCACCCGGTGGGTACGGCGCATGCCCGGAGCTCGTCGCGCGCCTCATCGGGTCGCACGGCATGGCGAAAGAGCGAGTGAGGTGAGCCCCGGTCGTTCCGGCTGTCTCAGACGACAGCGGCACCCACGGGCGGTCCGCGGGAGGTGACCGAGTAGCAGAGAAGGAAGCGGGCCGGCGAGGGCCGGTACGCGGCACGGCGCCTGCGCGCGGAGGGACGGCGGACCGGCACGGGCAGCGCCAGCAGCATCCGCAGTGGCGCGGTCAGCCGGGCGGCCGCGGCCCGCAGGACCCGGAAGACGGCGCGCTCACCGTGGGCGAGCCACAGCCCGCACAGGATCGCGGCGAGGAGGTGGGCGGCGAGCATGCCGAACGAAGGGGAGCCGGCCATGGTGTGCGCGTCACCCATGTCGTGCGAGCCGTGCGCCATGTGTGTCATGCCGCTCATGTCCATGGCATCCGAGAAGCCCATGTCCGTGGCGTTCGAGGAGTCCATGTCCATGCCGGCCATACCGGTGTGGGTGGCGGCGGGTTCGGACGTCACGGTCTGCGCCAGGGAGAACCCCTCGTGGAGCATGACCTGAGCGGCGACCACGACGGTGACGATCAGCGCGCGCCCCCGCTCACGGCCGGCCAGCAGCCAGCCGGCCGTACCGGTCGCCGCCGCACCGGCGGCCATGGTCCACCAGGGGACGGCGGTGCCGGACATCATCACGTGGCCGAGAGCAGCCAGCAGCACGCAGGCGGCGGCGAACACACCGGCCCGCAGTGTGCGGCACCACCCTCCGACAGCCATGACGCGCCCATCTTCGCACCCGGGTACCGCTCGTCGAGGAGGGGTACGGACGCCCACCGGGTTCCCCACCAACCGTCGTACGAGAAGCCGTGGTTGAAGTCATGCCCTCCAGGAGTCACATCACGGTGAACGCCTGTCGGTACTCGCTCGGTGTGGTCCCCGTGGCACGGCGGAAGTGCTGGCGCAGGTTCGCCGGAGTGCCGAGGCCGCAGAGCTGACCGATGCGGCCGACGGTGGCGTCGGTGGTCTCCAGGAGTTCGCGGGCCCGGTCCACGCGGGCCGCGTTGAGCCAGCGGATCGGGGTGGTGCCGGTCTCGGCCGCGAAGGCGCACACGAAGGTCCGGGTGGACAGCAGGGCGTGGGCGGCCAGTTCGGCGACCGTCAGAGGCTTGTCGAGGCGGGCCAGCGCCCATTCGAGCGTCGCGCCGAGACCCGTCCTGGCCTGCGGCACCGGCGGTTTCCGGATGAACTGCGCCTGTCCGCCTTCCCGGCGCGGTGCGGCCACGATCTCCCGCGCCACCGCGTTCGCCACGGCCGCCCCGTGGTCCCGGCGCAGGAGGTGCAGACAGAGGTCGATGCCGCTGGCCACCCCCGCGGAGGTGAGGACGCCCCCGTCGTCGACGTAGAGCACGTCGGGGTCGACCTCGATCGCCGGGTGGAGGCGGGCCAGGTCGTCGGCGTAGCGCCAGTGGGTCGTCGCGCGCCTCCCGTCGAGCAGGCCCGCGGCGGCGAGCGCGAAGGCTCCGGTGCAGATCGAGGCGATGCGGGCGCCGTCACGGTGTGCCCGGCGCAGCGCGTCCACCACGTCGTCCGGTACGCCGCCCTCGGGTCCGTGTCCGTGGAAGGCGGGCACGATCACGGTGTCCGCGGCGCCGACCGCGTCAAGGCCGTGCGCGGCGGTCAGCGGCCATCCGTTGTCCGTCACGACGGGGCCCGAGGTGCGGCCGCAGAGCGTCACCTCGTAGGGCAGTTCCGGTCTGTCGAGGAGGTGGAACGGCATGCCGACCTCCATCGGCAGTACGCCGTCGAGGGCGAGGACGGCGACGCGGTGAACGGGCATGGCAGAAATCTATCCACCTCGGCCTCTTCTGCCGCTTGTCGGGGTGACCGCGACCTCGGACGATCGAGACGACCAGGTCAACAGGCCCGGCACCGCACCGAGTTCACCCCGTCCACTCCACCAGGAGGTCCGGAGCCATGCCCGTAGCACGCCCGTACCGAGTCACCGTGCTGCTGTTCGAAGGTGTCGAGGAGTTGGACGCGATCGGCCCCTGGGAGACGCTCCGCTTCTGGCAGGAGCTGACCGGACGGGACGTGCTCGTCCGCACCGCGAGCCTCGACGGCCGCCCGGTGCGCTGCGGACTGGGGCTGGCGGTCACGCCCGACGGCGCCGTCGACGACGGTCCGAGGCCGGACCTCCTCGTGCATCCGGGCGGTGCCGGGGTCGACGCCCTGCGGACCGACCCGGTCCACCTGGAACGGCTGCGGTCCCTCTCGTCCGAGGGCACGGTCTGGCGTCGGTCTGCAACGGCGCCCTGGTCCTCGCGGCGGCGGGGCTCCTCGACGGGCTCCCGGCGACCTCGCACTGGAGCGTCCTCGACGACCTCGCGTCACACTCCCCGGACATCGAGGTGCGCGCCGAGGAGCGCTGGGTCGACGCCGGACACATCGTGACCAGCGCGGGCGTCTCGGCCGGCATCGACATGGCCCTGCACCTCGTCGACCGCTTCGAGGGGACCGAGTTGGCCCGGACGGTGGCCCAGGTCCTGGACTACCCGTGGCACTCCCCTGGCTCGGCGCCGGACGACGACAAGGCCCTGCGCGAGGCACTCCTCGCCGCACACCGCTGACGACGCCAGGGAGGCGGGGGCCGGGGCGGGGGGCCGGCGACACGGGTGGGGCGGTGGGTCGTTCGGGGGCCGCATGCCCACGACGAACGGCGCGACGACGAGGGTGAGGGCTGTCCGCCGGACAAGGCGCGCCGCCATCCGGCGAGCAGCCGCAGGTGCCGCACCGACCGCTCCCGGTCGCTCCCGGTCCCTCCCGGTCGCTCCCCGTCTCGCCCCGTCGCTCCCCGTCTCTCCCGCTCAGCCCACGGAACCGGCCGCCGCGAGATCGAGCGCGATGTCCGTGATCATGTCCTCCTGGCCACCGACCATCTTGCGCCGACCGACCTCGACGAGGATCGCGCGGGTGTCGAGGCCGTGGCGGCGGGCGGCGGTCTCGGCGTGGCGCAGGAAGCTGGAGTACACGCCGGCGTAGCCGAGGGTGAGTGTCTCGCGGTCCACCCGCACCTCGCGGTCCTGCAAGGGGCGTACGAGGTCGTCGGCGGCGTCCATCAGGGGGAACAGGTCGCAGCCGTGCTGCCAGCCCATCAGGTCGGCGACCGCGACGAACGCCTCCAGCGGGCAGTTGCCCGCCCCGGCGCCCTGTCCGGCGAGCGAGGCGTCGACACGGGTGACGCCGTTCTCGACGGCGACGACGGAGTTGGCGACGCCCAGGCCGAGGTTGTGGTGGGCGTGCATGCCGATCCCGGTGTCCGGGTCGAGGACATCACGGTAGGCGCGGACCCGGTCGCGGACGCCGTCCATGGTCAGGCGGCCGCCGGAGTCGGTGACGTAGACGCACCCGGCTCCGTAGGACTCCATCAGCTGTGCCTGGCGGGCCAGTTCGGCAGGGTCGGCCATGTGGGACATCATCAGGAACCCGGCCACGTCCATGCCCAGCTCGCGGGCGGCGGCGATGTGCTGGGCGGAGATGTCGGCCTCGGTGCAGTGGGTGGCGACGCGGACCGAGCGGATGCCGAGCGCGTGGGCCTGCCGCAGGTCGTGCAGGGTGCCGATGCCGGGCAGCAGCAGTGTGGTGGGCACCGCGTGCTGGACGCTGTCGCAGACGGCCTCGATCCACTCCCAGTCGGTGTGCGCCCCGACGCCGTAGGTGATGCTGGAGCCGGACAGGCCGTCGCCGTGGGCGATCTCGATCGCGGCGACCCCGGCCGCGTCCAGGGCGGTGGCGATGGTGCGGGCCTGCTCGACGGTGTAGCGGTGGCGTACGGCGTGCATGCCGTCCCGCAGGGTCACGTCCTGCACGTACAGGGCGGGGGGCTGGGTCGCGGTCATCGGGAGACCACCTCCGTGAGGGGCTGCGCGGCGGCCATGCGCTCGGCGGTGCGCAGGGCGGCCGAGGTCATGATGTCGAGGTTCCCGGCATAGGCGGGCAGGTAGTGGGCGGCGCCCTCGACCTCCAGGAAGACCGAGACCTTCGCGGCGTCGGCGGCTCGTGTGCCGGCGGGCAGCAGGGAGCGCAGGGGGTCGTCGTCGGCGACGCGCTCGAACTGGACTTTCTGCTTGAGGCGGTATCCGGGCACGTACGCCTGGACCCGGACGACCATGTCCTGCACCGAGGCGGTCACCGCGGCGTCGTCGCACTCGCCGACCAGGCAGTGCACGGTGTCGCGCATGATCAGCGGAGGTTCGGCGGGGTTCAGGACGATGATCGCCTTGCCCCGGGCGGCGCCGCCCACCTTCTCGATGGCCGCGGAGGTGGTCTCGGTGAACTCGTCGATGTTGGCCCGGGTGCCGGGACCGGCCGAGCGCGAGGAGATCGAGGCGACGATCTCGCCGTAGTGGACGGGCGTCACGGCCGCGACGGCGGCCACGATCGGGATGGTGGCCTGTCCGCCGCAGGTGACCATGTTGACGTTCGGTGCGTCGAGGTGGGCGTCGCCGTTGACGGGCGGGACGACGTACGGGCCGAGTGCGGCGGGCGTCAGATCCACGACCCTGCGGCCCAGCGAGCGCAGCACCTCGTCGTGGCGGCGGTGCGCACCGGCGGAGGTGGCGTCGAAGACGATCTCCACGTCCGCGAACTCGTCCAGCTTCACCAGGCCGTCCACGCCCTCGTGGGTAGTGGCGACCTTCAGGCGGCGGGCGCGGGCCAGGCCGTCGGAGTCGGGGTCGATCCCCACCATCGCGGCGATCTCCAGGGAGTCGGAGAGCCGGAGGATTTTGATCATCAGGTCGGTGCCGATGTTGCCCGACCCGATGACGGCGACCTTCGTGCTCATGCTCCGGCTCCTTCCGTGGCGGCGGACGCGAACGCGGTCGTGACGGTGCCGAGTCCTTCGATGTGCGCGGTGAACGCGTCGCCCTCGGCGGCGACGGCCATCGGGCCGAGCGCCCCGGTCAGGACGATGTCGCCGGCCCGCAGCGGGTCGCCCAGGCCGGCGAGGGTGGCGGCGAGCCAGAGGGCGGCGGTGAGCGGGCTGCCCAGGCAGTCGGCGCCGGTGCCCTGCGAGACGGTCTCGCCGTTCTTCGTCAGGGTCATCCGTACGGCGCGCAGGTCGACCCGGTCCAGCGGGACGGGGGTGCCGCCGAGGACGTACAGGCCGCAGGAGGCGTTGTCCGCGACGGTGTCGACGATGGTGATGTCCCAGTCGGCGATCCGGCTGTCCACGATCTCCAGCGCGGGCAGCGCGAACGCGGTGGCACGCAGAAGGTCGGCGACGGTGGGGTCGCGGTGCGGCAGGTCCGTGCCCAGCACCAGGGCGACCTCGGCCTCGACCTTCGGCTGGAGCAGTCGGCCGGAGGCGATCGGCTGCCCCTCGGGCACGGCCATGTCGGCGAACAGGGCACCGAAGTCCGGCTGACCGACGCCCAGTTGCCGCTGCACGGCGGGCGAGGTCAGACCGATCTTGCGGCCCACGAGCCGTCGGCCGGCGGTGACACCGCGTTCCACGTGCAGGCGCTGCACCGCGTAGGCGGCGTCGAGGTCCGCCTCGGGCAGGAGCGAGCGCACCGGGGCGCACGGGACGCCGGTGCGGGCGGCCTCCGCCAGGACGTCCGCCGCCTTGGCCACGGTGTCGGCGGATGCGCGGGCGCTCACGGTCGCCCCCGGTGCGGACCGGTACAGCGGTGCGGTGCGGACATGCGGGTTACCTCCGGTGCGGGGAGACAGGGGGCTGTCGGAGAGGCGGCGGTGGCCGTCCGTCGATCCACGACAGGTATAGGTGTGGGGCCGGAGCAGTGGCAAAATTCGTTCCGTGACACGGAACAGCGCGCAGGGGAACATGCTCGACAAGGCGACTGCCGTCCTCGACTGCTACCGCCCGGACGGGGGCGCGTTCCGTCTCACGGAAATCGCCACCCGTACGGGGCTGGCCAAGACGACGGCGTTCCGCCTCTGCGCCGATCTGGTTCGCCTCGGACTGCTCGAACGCGACGGCGAGACCTACCGGCTCGGCGGCAGGCTCTTCGAGCTGGGCTCGCTGGTGCCGCGCCGGCTCGACCTGCGGGAGGCGGCACTGCCGTTCCTCCAGGACCTCTTCGAGGCCACCCACGAGACCGTGCACCTCGGCGTCCGGGAGGGACACGAGGTGGTCTACATCGAGCGGATCCACGGCCACCAGGCCCTGTCGCTGCCCTCCCGCATCGGCGGCCGACTCCCCCTGAGCTGCACAGGCGTGGGCAAGGCGCTGCTGGCCTTCTCCGGCTCCGAGCTGGTGGACGAGGTGCTGGCCGCGCCGCTGCCCCGTCTCACCCCCCACTCGGTCACCGACGCGGCGCGGCTGCGTACCGTCATCGAGCAGATCCAGGTGTCCGGCCTCGCCTACGAGGAGCAGGAAGCCGCCCTCGGCGTCAGCTGCATCGCTTCCCCGGTCTTCGACGGACCGACGGCGGTGGGCGCCCTGTCGGTCGCCGTGCCGCGCGCCCGCTTCCACCCCGCCCAGCTCGCACCCGCCGTGCGCACGGCCGCCCTCGGCTTGTCCCGTGTCCTGCGCGCGGGGGGCAACCCGCCGCGCCGCGCCTCTTCTTGAGACGTCACCGGGGGGCCTGCGGTGCCGTCACCCCGCCGTTGGTGATGAGGTGGCCGTCTCCGGATCAGTCGTCCGCGATCCCCGCGCCGCTCAGCGCGGGCACGGTGTTCTCGGAGCGGGCCAGCGAGCGGGCACCGACGCGGAACTGGTTGAGCTTGTCCACGATGGTCTGGCCGACGGGGAGATGCCCCCAGACGCTGATGCCCTGGTGGGTGGTGGGTTCCCAGGTGTTCTCGTCGATGACGATCGGGTTCCAGCCCACTTCCCACTCGAAGCCCGAGGGGGTGCGGGCGTAGTAGGAGAGTTCACGGTCGTTGGTGTGCCGGCCCACGGACAGGGCCATGTCGAAGCCGAGTTCGTGCACGCGCTGGTAGCTCCGGGCGACGTCGTCGAGGCTCGCGGCCTGGATGTTGAGGTGCTGCACGCGGGTGCGGACCGGGTCGATCGGCAGACCGCGGGTGGTGGCGACGGCGACGGAGTGGTGGCGTTCGTTGACGCGCAGGAACCGGATCCTGAGCTTGACGCCGCTGATCGTCTCGTCGATGTAGTCGGTCAAGCGGGCGTCGAAGACCGTGTTGAAGTAGCCGCGGATCTGCGCGGGCTTGATGGAGGTCAGCGCGATGTGTCCCATGCCCGAGTCCCCGGTCACGAACCCGGAGGCAAGCATGCACAGCGGCTCGGCCGAGGCCGTCGGGGTGGTGTAGATCTCCTGGGTGATGCCCTTGGGACCGGGGAAGCGCAGCAGGCGTTCGACGCCCCGCAGCGCCGCCTCCTCGTCGGTACCGACGGTGAGGGGGACGCCGTGGGCGCGGATGCGGGCCTCGATCTGCTCGAACGCGGTGTGGTCATCGATGTGCCAGCCGGTGGCGACGACGTCCTCGGCGGGGCCCCGCCGCAGCAGGAAACGGCACTCCTGGTCGTCCAGGCGAAAACGCATCAGGTCGTGGGAGAGGGCGTCGTGGTGCATGCCGATGGCGTCCGTGCCGAACCGGCGCCAGTCGGTGAACCGGTTGGTCTCGATGACGATGTAGCCGAGATGGACGGCTCCGAAGACGGAGGCGCCGGTGGCCGCTTCGGTACTCATCGGCGGCCTGCCAGGAAGTCGACGCACAGCCGGTTGAACAGCTCGGCGCGCTCGAACTGGACCCAGTGCCCGGTGTTGGCAACCAGGTAGAGGTCGCAGTTGGGCAGGCGCTCGGCCAGCATCCGGCCACCGGACGGCCGGTTGACCTTGTCCCGCGCTCCCCACAGCACCAGCGTGGGCACGGGCAGCCGGGACAGGCGGGGGTCGCGGGTGAAGTCCATCTTCCACACGGTCCGCAGGGCGCCCGGTCCCGAAGGCCGTCGCAGCGGCGGCGCGGCGATCACCTCGGGGTCGATGCTGGCCCGGTAGCGCTCGTCGATCGCGGAGTCCGGGACGTCGGCGGCGTTGAAGACGAGGTAGTTGCGGATGAACTTCTCCAGCTTGTGCCGCGAAGGCCCGTCGCCGGTGTAGTAGTTCAGCAGGCTGCTGAGGCCGGGGGTGGGCAGGGCGCGGGTGGTGCCGATGCCGCCCGGGCCCATGAGGACCATGCGCTCGACCCGGTCGGGGGTGTCCAGGGCCAGGCGCAGGGCGCAGGCGCCGCCGTAGGAGTTGCCGACCAAGTGGGCTTTCTCCAGGCCGAGTTCGTCGAGCAGTCCACGGATGCCGTCGGCCAGGTACCCGAAGGGGTCGGTGCCGTCGACGCCCTTGCTGCTGCGTCCGTAGCCGGGCAGGTCGGGCACGATGACCCGGTGTTCCTCGGCCAACTCCGCGATGTTGCGGGCGTAGTTGGAGACGCCGGAGGCTCCTGGGCCGCCGCCGTGCAGCAGCAGGACGGGCGGGCCGTCTCCGGTCTCCGCGGCGAAGATCTTCCGCCCGCCGATGTCGTACGTCGTCTCCTGCATCGTCGGCAGGCCGGTCGGGGTGGTCGTCATGATGCCGGTGTCCTCACTGGGCGGCGGACGCGGTCGGGCGGGAGGTCGTGGACGGGGTGAAACCGCGAGGTGGGGGCGGGAGCGGGGTGCCTTCGGGAGCGGCGGCGGCGTAGACGTAGGCGTCGGGGCGCAGGGCGAGCGTGGCGGCGCCGTGCCTGGTCATCCAGGGCAGCAGGATGCCGTCGCTGTCGACGAGGGTGCCCTCGGCCGGCCGGGAGCCGACGGGGGTGACGGTCAGGGAAGGGACGCCGGGCAGGTCCCAGGCGGGCTGGGGTGAGGCCGTGGGGGCGTGCAGGAGGAGCCACCGGCCCCCGAGTGCGTCGTCGAGACGGACGCGGGTGCCGTCGGGGCCGGTGACCCAGGGCTGGGGGACCTGGTGGCCGCTCGCCCTGGTGCGCGGGCGGGCCTGCAGGCCGGCGTCGTACTGTGCGACGGGGATCCAGTGGGAGTCCTGCATCCAGTTGCCGAAGCCCGGTATGCGGTCCAGGGCGCGCAGGGCGCCGTTGCGGACGCGCGCGAGCGGCAGGCGGCGTTCGGTGATGATCCGGCCGACGAACACCGCCCGCTTGGTGACTTCCTTGACGTGCGGTTTGCGCTCGGCCTCGTAGCTGTCGAGCACGCTCTCGGGCAGTTCGCCGCGCAGGACGGCGTCGAGTTTCCAGCAGAGGTTGGCCACGTCGCGCACCCCGGCGGCCATGCCCTGGCCGATCCACGGAGGCATGGCGTGGGCGGCGTCGCCGGCGAGGAAGACCCGGCCCATGCGGAAGCGGGTGGCGAAGCGGACGTGGTGGCTGTAGACGGTGGCACGCAGGATCTCGATGCTGTCGCGGGAGATGCCGTACCTCGCCACCAGCCGGTACACGGCCTCCTCGGTCGTCAGCTGCTTCTCGTCGTCGCCGGGCAGGATCGGGAACTCCCACCGGTGGTGGCCGAGCGGGGTCGGACAGTCCACGGCGGGACGGGCCGGGTCGCAGCGGAAGCGCAGCCTGTCGTGGTCCAGCCAGGGCTTGAGCATCTTCGTGTCGATGACCACCCAGCGGTCCTCGTACGTCCTGCCCTCGTAGCCGATGTTGAGCTGGGCACGGGTGAGGCTGGAACCGCCGTCGGCCGCGATCACATAGGAAGCACGCAGACGGTGAACGGAGTCGTCGGCCCTGCCGATCACCGTCAGTTCCACCCCGTCCGCGTTCTGGCGCACGCGCAGGCACTCGTGCCGCAGCAGCACCCGCACATGGGGGTAGCGGTCGACGCCGTCGCGCAGGACCTGCTCCAGAGCGGGCTGGTAGATGAACATCTGCGGCGGATGGCCGTGGCCGCGCGGGGTGGGACGGGCGCTCAGGAACGGGCGGCCGTTCGCGTCGACGAAGTCGACGGGCCGTTCGGTCAGCATGTCCTGCTTGAGCCGCTCGGCCAGGCCGGTCCGCTGCCAGACGCGGACGACCTCCTCGTCGGTGGAGATGGCTCTGGCGCGGCTGAAGATCTCCGCCTCGCTCTCCAGGACGACGACGCGCAGGCCCATGGCCCCCAGCAGATTCGCGGCGGTCACGCCCGTGGGCCCGTAACCGATCACCGCCACGTCGTAGTCGTCGCTCTCGGTCTCTGTTCCGGCCCTGATCTCACTCACACCAGGCCACCTCACTGTCGTCCGTAGTGCTCGGTTCTTGCTGCACGGCTCTTGCTGTAGCGATTATTCCAATTGGAACGTCCGCTACGGTATGCTCGTCGTCGGAGACGGTCAAGAGCCGGCGTGAACCGCACGGAGGAGGGGCACCTGCCATGACGAGGCCGCAGACGACCCGCAAGAAGCGCGCGAACGGGGTGGAGTCGCGGCAGCGCATCCTCGACGCCACCGTGGAGATCGCGGGCGAGCGGGGATACGAGGGCACGTCGATCGCGGCGGTCAGCGCCAAGTGCGGACTGCCCGCCAGCTCGATCTACTGGCACTTCAAGGACAAGGACGACCTGATCGCCGCGGTCATCGAACGCAGCTTCGACACCTGGCTGGCCGCGGTCGTGCTTCCGGGCGAGGAGACGGGGACCCCGCTGGAGCGGATCACCGTCATGGCGGGCAGCGTGGCGAAGTCACTGATCGACGCCCCCGACTTCCTCCGTCTGGGTCTGATGCTCGCGCTGGAACGACGTCCCGCCGAGCCCCGCGGCCGGACCGTGTTCCTCCAGGTCCGCGCCATCGCGCACGCGAAGGTCACCGAGGTGGCCCGGACGCTGTTCCCCGACCTCGACGAAGAGGCCGTCCGCACCCTGGCGACCTACGCCGTCGCGGGCGCCGACGGACTGTTCGTCCACCGGGAGATCAACGGCGACGCCGTCGACCTGGTGGCGATGTTCGAACTGCATGCCCAGCTGGTCTACGAGGCGGCGACGCGCATGGCGGCAAGGAGCGAGGCATGACCCCGCCCGGCCGGCGGCGTGCGGAAGCCGCCCGGCTGCTGCGCGAGGCCGAACGCCGTACGACGCCCATCGAACCGCTCTCCACGACGCTGCCCGGTCTCGGTCTCGCCGACGCCTACGCCGTCCAGCAGGACAACATCAGCCACCGGCTGGCCACCGGGGCGACGGTGATCGGCCACAAGGTCGGTCTGACCTCCGCCGCGATGCAGCGGCTCCTCGGCGTGCACGAGCCGGACTTCGGGCACCTGCTCGACGACATGCTCCACCGCGACGGCGGCACCGTACGCGCCGCCCGCTACTGCGCGCCGCGCGTCGAGCCCGAGATCTGTTTCCGCCTCGCCCGGCCGCTGCGCGGTCCCGGCGTGACCACCAGGGACGTACTGGCCGCCACCGAGGCGGTCGCTCCCGCACTGGAGATCGTCGACAGCCGCATCCGCGACTGGCGGATCACCCTGGTCGACACCGTCGCTGACAACGCCAGTTCCGCGGGACTGATCTGCGGTTCCTGGACACCGATGGAGTACGCGCCTGAGCTCGCGGCGGTCACCTCCGACCTGTATGTGAACGGGGACCACGTGGCGTCCGGCAGCGGCAAGGAGGTCCTGGGACACCCGGCCGCCGCGGTCGCCTGGCTGGCCAACACCCTCGCCGCCTTCGATACCGGACTGGACGCCGGACACGTGATCCTGCCCGGCGCCCTGACCACCGCTCCCCTCGTCGGCGCCGGACAGAAGGCGGAGGCCCGTTTCAGTGCCCTCGGCTCGGTCTCGGTGTCCTTCGTCTGACCGACCGTCCCGCCCGCCGACCCGACACCCCCAGCCTGCTCGTCGCCCGGTCGGCAGTCCGTGGTCGGCCGTGCGTGGACGGCACTCCGTGGTCGGCGGCCGGAATGACACGACTTCACCGCCGTACCGCGCAGAGCTACATGAAAGGCCCCGTCACATGTCCCCTTCGGCACAGCGCATCGACGTCCACCAGCACGTGGTGCCCGACTTCTACCGGGCCGAGCTCGCCGAGGCCGGTATCGCCGACGCTGGCGGCCGGCCCCTGCCCGACTGGAGCCCCGAGTCGGCGCTGGAACTGATGGACCTGCTGGGCACCACCACCTCGATCCTCTCCGTCTCCACGCCCGGCACCGGCTTCCTCACCGACCCCGGCGAGGCCGCCGACCTGGCCCGACGCCTCAACGACCACTCCGCGGCCCTGACCGCCGACCACCCCGGCCGCTTCGGCTTCTTCGCCACCCTGCCCATGCCCGACACGGACGCCTCCGCCGCCGAGGCCACGCGGGCCCTGGACGCCCTGCGCGCCGACGGCGTCACCCTGCTCGCCAACAACCGGGGCACCTACCTCGGCGCCGACGGCCAGGACAGGCTGTGGCGCACCCTGAACGACCGCGGTGCGGTGGTCTTCGTGCACCCTGCGGAGCTGCCCGCTCCGCCGGTCGACGGCATTCCCGCCTTCGCCGCCGACTTCCTCCTGGACACCACCCGCGCCGCCTACCTCCTGGTCCGCAACTGCATCCCGCGCCGCTACCCGGACATCCGGTTCATCCTCAGCCACGCCGGCGGCTTCGTCCCTTACTCCTCGCACCGCATGGCCGTCACCATCGCAAGCGACACCGCACGCAGCCCGCTCGACGTGCTGGACGACTTCCGCTCCTTCTACTTCGACACCGCTCTGTCCTCCAGCCCCGCCGCCCTGCCCACCCTGCTCGCCTTCGCCCGCCCCGGCCACGTCCTCTTCGGCAGCGACTGGCCCTTCGCCCCCACTCCCGCCGGGCAGTACTTCGCCAACGGCCTCGACAGCAATGTCGACTCGGACACGCTCCAGGCCATCAACCGCACCAACGCCGAGGCGCTCTTCCCCCGTCTGGCCACCACGCCCCCCGCGCCGTCCCCGGCCCTTCCGGCACCGGTGCGCCTGCGCCGGGCGGCCCAGCGCACCGCCGCGCGTCTTGCCTTCAAGCTCGTCCAGCCCGGCACCGACTGAGACAGGTTCCTCAAGTCCACAGCCCCGCTCCGCAAGCCCGCCGATCAGGCCGAAGCCGCCCAGGAAGCCGTCGCGACCGGCCCCGCCGGCCACCGCGGTGTCCTGTTCGCCATGGCCTGTCCCTGGTCCTGGTCGTCGCGTCCGTCTCCGCGCTCAACCTCGCCCTGCCCGACCTGACCATCGACCTGTCGACCTGTCGACCACCAACAGCTCGCTGGCCTGAATCGCCGACGGCTACACCGTCGCCCTGACCGCTCTCGTCCTGCCCCTCGGCGCCCTCGGCAAGGCGTCGCCTCCGCGATGAACGACACCACCCGCGAGGTCGGCTCGGCCGTCGGCATCGCCCTCATGGGCTCGATCTACGGCAGCCACTACCGCTCCAGCCTGCCCGACCCCCTCGACCGGCTCCCGACCGAAGCCGCCGACGCCGCACGCGACTCCGCCGCCGCGGGCCTCCACGTCGCCGACCGACTCGGCGCCCGGGGCACGACCCTGGCGGACGGCGTCAAGGCCGCCTTCATGGACGGTCCGTCCGCCTCACTCATCGCGCTCGGCGTCATCGTCCTGGCACGAGGGACTGAAACCCGAGAAAACTACAGGTCATTGTCCCTTTGCAGCGGGTTCCAGAACAGCGACGCACTCCACGTGATGCGTCATCGGAAACAGATCGAACACCCGAAGCGTCCGCACCCGGTACCCCCCGTCCCGGAAGTACCCCAGGTCCCGGGCCAGCGCGGCCGGGTCGCAGGCGACGTACGCGATGCGGCGGGCCCCGAGGGACGTCAGGTGCTCCACCGTCTTGCGGCCCGCGCCAGCCCGCGGCGGGTCCAGGACGATCAGGTCGACCTCGGTGATGCCGGTGCGCGGCAGGACGCTCTCGACCTTGCCCTGTTCGATGCGGACCCGGTCGAAGCCGGCGAGGTTGTGGCGGGCGTCCTCGACCGCGCGCTTGCCGGACTCGATGCCGAGCACCGCGCCCTGGTCGCCGAGGCGGTCGGCCAGCGCGCCCGCGAACAGGCCGACGCCGCAGTACAGGTCGAGCGCCATCTCGCCCTTGCGCGGCAGCAGGCCCTGCATGACCGCCTTCACCAGGGTGTCGGCCGCCTGCGGGTGGACCTGCCAGAAGCCGCCGCTGCCCACCCGGTGGGTGCGGCCGTCGGCGCGCTCGCGCACGAACCCGCGGCCGTGGACGCGGTGGATGCCGCCGTCCTTCTCCTCGACCCGCATCACGGAGACCGGCTTGTCGAGTTCCACGAGCGGCAGCCGGGCGCCCGGCCGGGGCTCCAGGATGACCATGCGGTCCTGGGACCCCGTGGCCGCGATCGCCTCGACCGACGCCATCCCCGACCAGTCGCGCTCCTCGATGCCCAGCTCGCTCACGCCCGGGGCGGCGATCATGCAGTGCTCGATCGGCTCGACCTCGTGCGAGCGGTGGCGGCGCAGACCGGCATTGCCGTCGGGGTCGACCGCGTACTGCACGCGCGTGCGCCACGCCGGCACCTCGCCCGCCGGCAGCTTGTCGCCCTCGGCCGGCATCACCGTGCCGTCCCAGCCGGCCTCCTCGGGGGTGAGCCCCGCGAGTCGCTTCAGCTGCTCGGCGACCACCTCGCCCTTGAGGCGCCGCTGCGCCCCCGGCTTGGCGTGCTGCCAGTCGCAGCCGCCGCAGCGGCCGGGACCGGCGTAGGGACAGGGCGCCTCGATCCGGTCCTTGGACGCCTCCAGGACCGTCACCGCGTCGGCCCGCAGGAACCGCGCCCCCTCCTCGCCCTCGGTCACCCGGGCCACCACCCGCTCACCGGGCAGCGTGTGCCGGACGAACAGCACCTGGCCGTCGGACGTACGGGCGATGCAGTGCCCGCCGTGGGCGACGGGGCCGACCTCGACCTCGAACTCCGTCCCCACCAGCGATTTCTTCGGTTCTGCCTGCATGGCGGGGTGACTCCAAAAAGGTGAGGGACACGCGTTCCCAAAAGGTGAGGCACACGCGTGGGGACAACAGCCGACCAGTCTACTTCGGCGCCGACGGCTCCTTCGCCCGCTCGGCGGGTCCTCGCCGCACCGCACCCGGCGCGTTCCACTCCTGCCGCTTGCGCGCCCGCAGGCGAGCCGCCTCGGAGGACTGCAACTGGTACGGCACCGAGGTCACCATGACCCCCGGCGTGAACAGCAGCCGCCCCTTCAGCCTGAGCGCGCTCTGGTTGTGCAGCAGATGCTCGTACCAGTGCCCGACCACGTACTCGGGGATGATCACCGACACCGCGTCCCGCGGCGACTCCTTCCGCAGCCCCTTGACGTAGTCGATGATCGGCCGCGTGATCTCGCGGTACGGCGAGTCCAGCACCTTCAGGGGTACGTCGATCCCGCGCCGCTCCCACTCGGCGCGCAGCGCCTTGGTCTCGGCCGGGTCCACGTTGACGCTCAGGGCCTCCAGCGAGTCCGAGCGCATCAGCTTGGCGTAGGCGAGCGCGCGCAGCGCCGGGCGGTGGATCTTGGAGATCAGGACCACGGAGTGGACGCGGGAGGGCCGCAGGCTGTCGTCGCTCGGGCCCTCGGGCGCGGCGAGCTCCTCGGCGACACGGTCGTAGTGCTTACGGATGGCCGTCATCGTCGCGTAGAAGATGCACATGCCGAGCAGGGCCACCCAGGCGCCGTGGGTGAACTTGGTGACCAGGACGACGACCAGGACCAGCCCGGTGAAGAAGGCACCGAAGGCGTTGATCGCCCGGGAGCGGATCATGTGGGTGCGCTTGGCCTGGTCCTTCTCCACGGCCAGGTGGCGGTTCCAGTGCCGGACCATGCCGGTCTGGCTGAGCGTGAAGGACACGAACACGCCGACGATGTAGAGCTGGATCAGCCGCGTCGAGTCGGCGCCGTAGATCCACACCAGCATGGCGGCCGCGCCGGCCAGCAGCACGATGCCGTTGGAGAAGGCGAGGCGGTCGCCGCGGGTGTGCAGCTGGCGCGGGAGGTAGCGGTCCTGCGCGAGGATCGAGCCGAGCAACGGGAAGCCGTTGTAGGCGGTGTTGGCCGCCAGGAACAGCACCAGCGCGGTGGCGGCGGCCAGCACGATGAACAGGAAGCTGCCCTTGCCGAAGACCGCCTCGGCGACCTGGGAGATCACCGGGTTCTGGACGTAGTCCGAGCCGAGGGCCACGCCGTTGTGGATCAGGTCGACGGCCGGGTTCTCGGCCATGCGCACCTTGGT
This sequence comes from Streptomyces sp. NPDC057253, assembly GCF_042669125.1. Classification (NCBI taxonomy): domain Bacteria; kingdom Bacillati; phylum Actinomycetota; class Actinomycetes; order Kitasatosporales; family Streptomycetaceae; genus Streptomyces; species Streptomyces sp. NPDC057253. Next base: position 136,912 of record NZ_JBHUXV010000007.1, read on the forward strand.
GGTCATGGCCAGCGCGATGATCCCGCAGAACATGGTGACGGCGAGCAGGCCCATCATGGCGAGCGTGGTCGCCGCGTTCTTCGACTTGGGCTTGCGGAAGGCCGGCACGCCGTTGGAGATCGCCTCGACACCGGTGAGCGCGGCACATCCGGAGGAGAAGGCGCGCAGCAGCAGGAAGACCAGGGCGAATCCGGCCAGGCCCTGGTGCTCGGCCTTGATGTGGTAGTCCGCCGTCGGGGCCCGCATGGTGTCGCCGAGGACCAGACCGCGGAAGGCGCCCCAGGCGATCATGACGAAGACGCCCGCGACGAAGACGTACGTCGGGATCGCGAAGAGCGAGCCGGACTCCCTGACCCCGCGCAGGTTCATCAGGGTCAGCAGCACGATCACGGCGATCGCGCACAGCACCTTGTGCTCGACCACGAAGGGGACCGCGGAGCCGAGGTTCTCGATGCCGGAGGCGATGGAGACGGCGACCGTGAGGACGTAGTCGACGAGCAGGGCGCTGGCGACCGTGAGGCCGGCCTTGGGGCCGAGGTTGGTGGTGGCCACCTCGTAGTCGCCGCCGCCGCTCGGGTACGCGTGCACGTTCTGCCGGTAGGAGGCGACCACGGTGAACATCAGCACGACGACCGCGACGGCGATCCACGGGCTGAAGTGGTACGCCGACACGCCCGCGATGGACAGGACCAGCAGCACCTCGCCGGGCGCGTACGCCACGGACGACAGCGGGTCGGAGGCGAACACGGGAAGGGCGATGCGCTTCGGCAGGAGCGTTTCCCCGAGCCGATCACTGCGCAGTGCGCGCCCGATCAGGATCCGTTTGGGCACGTCGGTCAGTTTGGACACAACAGAGAAGCGTAAGCGTTCGAACGGGTGCCCAACCACCCGGCACCCCGCATCTGCTCTCCGGGTGAAATCGGCGGCCGCCCCGGCTACGGATTCCGCAGGTGGCCGGATCGGCATGCCTATATGACAAGACCCCGCCGCCCCACCGCTCCGGAGGCCTCATGGACACCACCGCGCAACTGATCGGCGCCGCCGCCGCCCTCGTCGGCCTCGGAATCCTGACCCTTGCGAGTGTCCGCAGCATCAGCCGCCGCTGACGGCACGAAGTCGGGGCAACCGTGCACAGGGGTGCCGTCGTCCTACCGCGCGTGTGTAGCTTGGGCGTCGGTCTGAGACCCTGATGTGGCTGAGCAGTAGTTATTGACACCGGAAGGACGGTCGTGCACATCGTCATCATGGGCTGCGGGAGAGTGGGTTCCGCTCTCGCCCAGACCCTGGAGCAACAGGGGCACACGGTCGCCGTGATCGACCAGGACCCCACCGCCTTCCGACGACTGGGCTCCGGTTTCGGCGGCCGGCGTGTCACCGGAGTCGGCTTCGACCAGGACACCCTGCGCGAGGCGGGCATCGAGGAGGCCGGGGCCTTCGCCGCGGTCTCCAGCGGCGACAACTCCAACATCATCGCCGCGCGGGTCGCGCGCGAGATGTTCGGCATCGAGAACGTCGCGGCCCGTATCTACGACCCCCGGCGCGCCGAGGTCTACCAGCGTCTGGGCATCCCGACGGTGGCCACGGTCCGCTGGACGGCGGACCAGATGCTGCGCCGGCTGCTGCCGTCGGGCGCGGAGCCGCTGTGGCGCGATCCCACCGGTGGTGTCCAGCTGGCCGAGGTGCACGCCTCGTCCGCCTGGGTCGGCCACAAGATCAGCAGGATGCAGGAGGAGACGGGCGTCCGGGTGGCGTTCCTGACCCGCCTCGGCGAGGCGATCCTGCCCACCTCGCAGACCGTGCTCCAGGAGGGTGACCTGGTCCACGTGATGATGCGTACGGACGACATCGAGAAGGTCGAGGCGTCCTTCGCCGAGGGCCCCGAAGAGGAGGGCGGTCACTGATGAGGGTCGCCATTGCCGGTGCCGGCGCGGTCGGCCGCTCGATCGCGGGCGAGCTGCTGGAGAACGGCCACGAGGTCCTTCTCATCGACAAGGCGCCGACCGCCATCTCGGTCGAGCGCGTCCCGCAGGCGGAGTGGCTGCTCGCCGACGCCTGTGAGATCACCTCCCTGGACGAGGCCGCGCTCCAGCGCTGCAACGTCGTGATCGCCGCGACCGGCGACGACAAGGTCAACCTGGTCGTCTCGCTGCTGGCGAAGACGGAGTACGGCGTCCCCCGGGTCGTCGCACGCGTGAACAACCCGAAGAACGAGTGGCTGTTCAACGAGTCCTGGGGCGTGGACGTCGCCGTCTCCACCCCGCGCCTGATGTCCGCCCTGGTCGAGGAGGCGGTGAGCGTCGGCGACCTGGTCCGCCTGCTCCGCTTCAGCCACGGCGACGCGAACCTGGTCGAGCTGACCCTCCCGGAGGAGTCGGCCCTGGCCGGCACCACGGTCGGCGACGTGGAGTGGCCCGAGGACACCTCCCTGGTCACCATCATCCGCGGCACCCGCGTCCTCACCCCGTCCCAGGAGGACTCCCTGGAGGCCGGCGACGAACTCCTGTTCGTGGCGGCCCAGGCCCGCGAGGAACAACTGGAGGACCTGCTGTCGGTCCGCAGGGAAGACGCGTCTTAGGGGTTACGACGACGAAGGGCGCCCTGGAAATCTCAGGGCGCCCTTTCTCACTTCAGCCCGTCCGGCGTTTGAGGACGAGGCCCTTTCGGGGCCGACGCGGGGGCCCGGGGGCGGCAGCACCCGGCAAGCCCCGCACCCGGCACCGAGCGCTATGCCTCCCGGCGGTGTCGACCGCCCGCGGCCTCCGTGTCCCCGCGCTCCGCGGCCTGGGCCGCCTTTCGTGCCTCTTCGGCCTTCTCCTCCGCCTCCATCTCCGCGAACACGTCGATCGGCGCGGGCGCCTTCGCGAGGAAGACCCAGGTGAGCCAGACGGCGAGCAGGAACGGCGGGATCTTCAGGGCGACCAGGACCCAGCCGAGCTGCGCGGTGTCGGCCCACCAGTACAGCGGGAAGAGGATCGCGCACTTGGCGAGAAGGATGCCGCCCCAGGCGTAACTGGCCTTGGCGTACGCCTTCTTGCGGCCGGGGTTGCGGGTCCGCCAGGAGAGGTTCTCCTTGAAGACCGGGCCGAGGATGAGCCCCATCAGCGGCACACCGGCGAGGGTGGTGATGACGTACGCCAGGCCGAGACCCAGCGTGTACAGCATGCCCGGCAGGTAGAAGTTCTTCGCGTTGCCGGTCATCATCGCGAAGACGACACCGAAGGCGACGCCGAAGACCCCGCTGAAGGCGTGCTTGACGGTGTCGCGCATGACCAGGCGGACCACGACCAGCAGCAGGGACACCGCGAGCGCGGCGATCGCCGACAGGTGCAGGTCCTTGTTGATCGTGAAGATCGTGACGAAGAGCAGTCCTGGCAGGACCGTCTCGACCATGCCCCGGACGCCGCCGAACGCCTCGAAGAGGGCGGCCTCGGTCACCGCCCGCGCGTCGTCGGCCTGAGTGTCTTCGGTCGGCTTGTCGAGAGACGTCACCGGCTACTCCCGTCCGAGGGGTCGGAGTTCGTATTTCGGATTGAACAGCACCCGGCGGCCCCGGCTCATCGAGATCCGGCCCGACGCGATCAGCTTGCGGCCCGGCTCTATCCCGACGATGGAGCGCCGGCCGAGCCACACCACGTCCAGGGCGGCGGAGCCGTCGAACAGCTCGGCCTCCAGGGCGGGGACGCCTGCGCGCGGCCGCAGGGTGACCGTGCGCAAGGTACCAGTAACGGTCACGATCTGGCGGTCGTGGCAGTCGCCGATCCGGGTGCAGCCGGCGGTCTCGGTGTCCTCGCGCAGCTCCTCGGACTCCAGGTCCTCCTGCGACGAGGAGAGCCGGTCGAGCATGCGCCGGAACCGGCTCACCGGCTTCTCGGAACGAGGAACAGCACTCATATCCGAAAGCGTACCGGGGCCTGCCGACAGCGTTGTACCCACAGCACTGGCGTTCGAACCGGCCCCCGGTGCCCGGCTTCGTCGCCGGCCTCTCACTTCTCGAACCGGTAGCCCATCCCCGGCTCCGTGACGAAGTGCTTGGGGTGCGAGGGGTCCGCCTCCAGCTTGCGTCGCAGCTGGGCCATGTAGACCCGCAGGTAGTTGCTCTCCGTGCCGTACGACGGCCCCCAGACCTCCTGGAGGAGCTGCTTCTGGCTGACCAGCCGGCCGGTGTTGCGGACCAGCACCTCCAGCAGGTGCCACTCGGTGGGCGTGAGCCGTACGTCCCGGCCGTGCCGCTGGACCTTCTTCGCGGCCAGGTCGACGGTGAACTCGTCGGTCTCCACCAGGACGTCGTCCTCGCCGCCCCCGGTGGGCTCGGCGCGGCGCACGGCGGCCCTGAGGCGGGCCAGCAGCTCGTCCATGCCGAACGGCTTGGTCACGTAGTCGTCGGCGCCCGCGTCCAGCGCCTCGACCTTCTCGTCGGAGGAGTGCCGGGCGGACAGCACCAGGATCGGCACCCGGGTCCAGCCGCGCAGCCCCCTGATCACCTCGACGCCGTCCATGTCGGGCAGGCCGAGGTCGAGGACGACCACGTCGGGGTGGCGGGCGGCGGCGAGCTTCAGGGCGGTGGCGCCGTCGTGCGCCGCGTCGACCTCGTACTTGCGCGCCTTGAGGTTGATCACGAGGGCGCGCACGATCTGCGGCTCGTCGTCGATGACCAGCACTCTGGTCATGTGGCCTGCCTTTCGGGTTCTGCTTCCGCGAAGGGTGCGTCGAGGAGCTCCACACGCGCGTGGGCGGCCCGGAGCGTCAGCACCATGGTGAGGCCTCCGCCGGGCGTGTCCTCCGCGTTGAGGGTGCCGTTCATCGCCTCCGCGAAACCCCGGGCCACCGCGAGCCCGAGTCCCACACCGGCACCGCGCGGGGCGTCGCCGTAGCGCTGGAAGGGTTCGAAGATGCGTTCCTTGGCCTCGTCGGGGACGCCCGGGCCGCGGTCGACGACCCGCACCTCCACCCGGTCGGCGATGGCACTGGCGGAGACCCGGACGGGCCGCCCGGCCGGGCTGTACTTGACGGCGTTCTCGACGAGGTTGGCCACCGAGCGCTCCAGGAGCCCCGGGTCGACGGCGACCATGGGCAGGGTCTCCGGGACGTCCAGCTCGACGCTCCCGTCGGGCACCCCGCCGAGCGCCATCGGCACCACCTCGTCGACATCGATCTCCCGGATGAGCGGGGTGACCGTGCCGGTCTGGAGGCGGGACATGTCGAGCAGGTTGCCCACGAGGTGGTCGAGCCGGTCGGCGCCCTCCTCGATGCCCTCCAGGAGCTCCGCCTGGTCCTCCTCGGACCAGGCCACGTCGTCGGACCTGAGCGAGGAGACGGCCGCCTTGATGCCGGCCAGCGGGGTCCGCAGATCGTGCGACACGGCCGCCAGGAGCGCCGTACGGATGCGGTTGCCCTCGGCGAGCGCGCGGGCGCGGTCGGCCTCCTCCTGGAGGCGGCTGCGGTCCAGGACGACGGCGGCCTGGGCGGCGAAGGCGGCCAGCACCCTGCGGTCCTCGGCGGGCAGCACCCGGCCGGTGAGCGCGAGCGCCATGTGATCCCCCACGGGCATGTCGACGTCGGCGTCCTCCGGCCGCTCCACGGACGGCCCGAGTCCTGAGCGGCCCGCACAGGTCCAGGGCTCGGTGTCGCCGGCCCGTTCCAGCAGGGCCGCCGACTCCATGCCGAAGGTCTCCCGGACCCGCTCCAGGAGCTCCTCCAGGCCGGTCTCGCCGCGCAGGACGTTCCCGGCGAGGAAGGACAGGATCTCCGACTCGGCGCGCAGCCGAGCGGCCTGATGGGTCCTCCTGGCCGCCAGGTCGACGACGGAGGCGACCGAGATGCCGACGCCCACGAAGATCACGATGGCGACGATGTTCTTCGGGTCGGCGATGGTCCAGCGGTGCAGGGGCGGTGTGTAGAAGTAGTTCAGCAGCAGCGAGCCGACCGCGGCCGAGGCGAGCGCCGGGAACAGTCCGCCGAGCAGGGCCGCTGCCACCACGACCGCGAGGAACAGCAGCATGTCGTTGGCGAGGCCGAGGTCGACGGCGCTGAGGAGGACGGCCAGCAGTACCGGTCCCGCCACGCCGACCAGCCACCCCCACAGGATGCGGGCCCGTCCGAGCCGGGCGCTGCGGGCCACCGGCAGTCCACGCCCCTTCGCGACCTCGTCGTGGGTGACGATGTGCACGTCCAGGTCGGGCCCGGACTCCCTCGCCACCGTCGCGCCCACGCCGGGTCCGAAGACGTACTGCCAGGTCTTGCGGCGGGAGGAGCCGAGGACGATCTGGGTGGCGTTGACCCCGCGCGCGAAGTCGAGCAGCGCGGCCGGTATGTCGTCGCCGACCACATGGTGAAAGGTTCCTCCGAGGTCCTCGACCAGGGTCCTCTGCACGGCGAGTTCCTTGGGCGAGGCGGAGGTGAGTCCGTCGCTGCGCGCTATGTAGACGGCGAGGACCTCGCCGCCGGCGCCCTTCTCGGCCAGGCGCGCGGCCCGTCGGATGAGGGTCCGCCCCTCCGGCCCGCCGGTCAGCCCGACCACGATCCGCTCCCGGGAACCCCAGATCCGTGAGACGCGGTGCTCGTTGCGGTACTGCTGGAGGTACTCGTCGACGCGGTCGGCCACCCACAGCAGGGCGAGCTCGCGCAGGGCGGTGAGGTTGCCGGGCCGGAAGTAGTTGGAGAGCGCGGCGTCGACCTTGTCCGGCTGGTAGATGTTGCCGTGCGCCATCCGGCGCCGCAGCGCCTCGGGCGACATGTCGACGAGCTCGATCTGGTCGGCGCGCCGTACGACCTCGTCGGGCACGGTCTCGCGCTGCCGCACCCCGGTGATCGACTCGACGACGTCGCCGAGCGACTCCAGATGCTGGATGTTCACCGTCGAGACCACGTCGATCCCCGCCGCCAGCAGCTCCTCCACGTCCTGCCAGCGCTTGGCGTTGCGGGAGCCCGGGATGTTGGTGTGGGCGAGTTCGTCCACCAGGGCGACGGCGGGGGCCCGCCGCAGTACGGCGTCGACGTCCATCTCGGTGAAGACGGCGTCCCGGTACTCGATCTCCCGGCGCGGGATCTGCTCCAGCCCGTGCAGCATCACCTCGGTGCGGGGCCGCCCGTGATGCTCCACGAAGCCCACGACACAGTCTTTCCCCCGCTCGACCCTGCGGTGCGCCTCGGACAGCATCGCGTACGTCTTCCCGACCCCGGGTGCCGCACCGAGATAGATCCGAAGCCTGCCGCGTCCCATGTCCCCATTGTCTTCCGCCCACCGTGTACCTGCGCAGCGCCGACCTTACGTCCAACAATCCCGACAAAGGGGTCCGGGACGGGTCTCGGGGAGGTCTTTGACGCAACTCTGACGCGGGGGGTGGCTGGGGGCTCGTCTGACGCCGGGGGCGTGCCGGGGGGCGGGCCTGACGCCGGGGGCCGTGGCCGGAGACGTCTGACGCCAGGGGCGCGGCCGAGGGAGCGGCTCTGACGCCGGAGGCGGGGACCGTGGCCGGGGGGCGCCTCTGACGCCGGGGGCGCGGGGAGCCGACCGCGACGCAGGCCCCAGCCGGGGTGGCGAGCCCCCTCAAGGTGGGTCGCCGCTCCGCCGGTCCGACCGTCGCACGCGCGCTGCACCAAAGATGCCCGCCTCATCGCGGCCCGCTCTCGTCGCACCGAGATCGAGACGCACCGCCCGGCCCTGCACGCGTCACAGCCAATCGCGGCCACCGCTGTGTCCGCGGCCTGGCCGCCACACCGCCCCCGCCGGACCATGCCACGTCCCAGCGGGCCGCCCGGTCCGCACCGGCAACACCGGCCACGACCCGCGGGGACTCGCCCACAGCACCCTTCGCACCCCGACCCGCAGGGACTCGCCCACGGCCCCCTTCACCCGCGCCCCAGCCAGAACCGCGAACTCAAGCCCCCGGATCCCCCTTCGCCTCCGACGTGACCCCTCAGCCCCCTCAGCCCCCCACGATCACCCCGTCCCCCACCTCCAGCACCCGGTCCGCCAGATCCAGCAGCGTCGCGTCATGCGTCGCCACCAGCGCCGTCACGTTCTCACTGCGTACGACGGCCCGCAGCAGTTCCATCACGGCGTGGCCGGTCTCCGCGTCCAGTTGGCCGGTCGGTTCGTCCGCGATGAGGAGGGAGGGGTTGTTGGCGAGGGCGCGGGCGATGGCGACGCGTTGCTGCTGGCCGCCGGAGAGTTCCCCGGGGCGCTGCTTCGCGTGGTCCGAGAGACCGACCAGGGCCAGCAGCAGCTCGACGCGCTCCTCACGCGCGCGTGCCTCGGCCCGCCGCAGCCGCATCGGGACGCCGACGTTCTCCGCCGCCGTGAGGATCGGGATGAGCCCGAAGGACTGGAAGACGAAGCCGATACGGTCCCGGCGCAGCGCCAGCAGCCCGTCCTCGTCCAGTCCGGCGAGATCGACCCCGTCGAGCTCCACCCGCCCCCGGTCGGGCCGGTCAAGCCCGCCGACGATGTTCAGGAGTGTGGTCTTCCCGGAGCCCGACCGCCCCTTGAGGGCCACCAGCTCCCCGCGCGGCACCTCGAAGGACACCCCGCGCAGCGCGTGCACCGCGCCGGCCCCCTCTCCGAACGACCTGTGGATGTCCTCGACCCGCACCATGGTCTCGGTGACCGTCTGCGTCATACGTCCTCCCCCGTGAACCGTGAAACCCCTGAACTCCCGTGAAACCGGGCGCCAGTATCACCGTACGGCGCCCGGCCTTCAACGCCTTCAGCTCGGGTTCTCCCCATGCGTGAGCGTCTCCCACGCCACGAAGAGATTGTTGCTGCCCGCCGGACGGTTCCGCTCGGTCAGCGTCTGCGTGTTGGTCATGCCCATGCCAAGCCGATGGTGCAGGGCGTTGTAGCCGACCTCGGTGACCGGCCCGAGCCCGAGCTTCAGCGACCCTCCGCAGAGCCAGCTGGGCACGGCCGTCCCGAGTTCGTACTTGGCCTGGAACCCCAGCGCCTGCCGCAGCCGCTCGCCCACATCGGTGCCGTACAGATCCTGCCCCTGGATGCGACTGGTCTCGGCGACGTGCGAGATCGCGGAGACGCCGTACCCGGTGTGCGTGAAGTCCCGGCAGGTCTCCTGGGTGAGCCCGGTGACGAAGGTCGACTGCCCCTGCCAGTAATTGACGATCTTCTCCCGGGTGTTGAGGTTCTGGCTCGGCACGGTCTTCGGCAGCGCGCCGTCGGACTCCAGATACACATAGGCGGCGGTACGGGTCCGGAACTTCCCCATCGCCTTGTCGTACGACGCCTTGTCCTCCAGGAAGACGGAGATGCCGACGGCGGCCTCCATCATCGACAGCTCCCAGTTCCCGTTGGAGTTCGAGCCGTTGATGATCTCCGGCAGATAGACGGAGCGGAGCATGGTCGCGAAGCGCCCGGAGTTCGCCCAGCTCCCGGTGTACGTGTACTTGATGATCTCGGCCGCCCTGGGCCACGTCGAGCCGGCCCAGCCGGTCTGGAGGGGTGCGTTGCTGTTGGTGTGGTCCGTGATCACCGCCGACCAGGCGTCCATCAGCTGGATGGCCTTCTTGGCGTACCGGTCGTCCCGGGTGATGTACCAGGCGAGCGCGTCGGTGTACGCGGCGATCGCGTCCTCGCGCTCGTCGGTGCAGCCGTAGTTGGGGTTCGAGTACGACCCGCACTCGACGACCGCGCGCGGCTTCGGCGTGCGGTTCAGATCGGCGTACCTGCTCGCCAGCATCTGGTCGAAGGCGCCCTTCCAGGGCTGGGCGCCGGCGTTGACCTTGCCGCGGACGAAGTCCAACTGCCCCTGGGAGACGGTGACTCCGGGATGGACGAAGGTGGCGGGAGCGGCGTCGGCGGGCACCGCGAGAGCTCCGGCGGCCAGGGCCGCGACGGTGGCGAGAAGAGCGGTTCTGCGCATGCGTGGGGGGCCTTTCGTTCTCGTATATGAACGGAAAGCGCCTTTATGAACAGAGGCGTTGAGCGGAGACCGTAGGTACAGACCAATCGGCCGTCAAGGGTCCGCGCATGCGAAAGGGCCGCACCCCATGACGAGGTACGGCCCTCAGGCCTCGACGTTGCTCGTCTACCGGACCTCGGTGATCTCCGGTCCGCGCTGGAGCTGGCCCATCCCGCCGGAGAAGCGGGAGCCCTCCTCCTGCTGCTGGACGCCCTCGGGGACCATCTGGGCGTCGTTCGGCAGCTTGAGGACGATCGGGTCGCGGGGCGCCATCGGGCCCTCGCCGCGGACCACGACCGTGTCCCGGAAGATCTGCTCCAAGAGCCCGGCCGCCTGCGGCTGCACCGCGCCCTGGCCCGAGATCACACCGCGCAGGAACCAGCGGGGACCGTCCACGCCCACGAACCGCACGACCTGGAAGCCGCCCGTGCCGTCCGGCAGCTGCACCGGCACCTGGGCACGCAGCTCCCAGCCCAGCGGACCCTCGACCTCGTCGACGATGCCGCCCTGCTGGGTGATGCCGGAGCCGATCTCCTCGCGCACCTCGCCCCAGATGCCCTCGCGCTTGGGAGCGGCGAAGGCCTGCAGCTGGATGGCGCTGTCGCGCAGCACGACGGTGGCCGCGACGATCGCGTCGCCCGCGACCTCGACCCGCAGCTCCATGCCGTCGACACCCGGGACGAACAGACCGCCCAGGTCGACCCGGCCCTCGGCGGGGTCGCGGACCTCGGTGTCGTCCCAGGGCCCGTCGGGGCGCGGCTCCGGCTCCAGCCGTACGCGCTCGCGCTCTACGTCGTCCGCCTCAGTGTCGACACTGTCGACGACCTGCTCGGCCTCGCCGGCCGCGTCCTCGGCGGCACCCTTCTTCTTGCGACGTCCGAACACGTCACTGTCCTTCCCGGTCGGATACGACCGAAGCGTATCGATTCCCACCCGTATGACCGCCCATGGCGGCCGCATCGCCTGTATCGCCCCCGTCGCCCACGGCGGCGTGACCGCCGGTGGACCCGAAGCCCCCCTCGGCCCGCGCCGATGCGGGAAGCTCCGCGACCTCCTGGAAGCGGACCCTCTCGACCTGCTGGACGACGAGTTGGGCAATCCGGTCGAAGCGCTCGAACCGCACCGACTCGTGCGGGTCGAGATTCACCACGATCACCTTGATCTCCCCACGGTACCCGGCATCAACCGTCCCCGGGGCATTCACGAGAGCGACACCGCAGCGGGCGGCGAGGCCGGATCGGGGGTGCACGAAGGCCGCGTACCCCTCCGGCAGCGCCACAGACACCCCGGTGGGCAGCACGGCCCGCTCCCCCGGCTCGAGTTCACGGGCCTCGGTGGTCCGCAGATCGGCCCCGGCGTCACCAGGGTGCTCGTACGCCGGAAGCGGTACGTCGGGGTCGACGCGCCGGATGAGCACGTTCAGGGGGTCACGGCTCACGGGTTCACCTCGAAGGCACGGGCACGCCGGACCTGGTCCGGGTCGTCCATGGCGGCCCGGATCTCCTCCGGACGGCCGTTGTCGATGAAGTGGTCCACCTTGACCTCGATGAACAGGGCGTCCGCGCGGACCGCGACGGGCCCCTCGGGGCCGCCGATCCGGCCGGTGGCGCTCGAGTAGATCTTCCGCCCGGCCACCGCGGTCACCTCGGCCTCCAGGTACAGCACCGTGCCGACGGGCACCGGCCGCACGAAGTCGGTCTCCAGGCGGCCGGTCACGGCGATCGTGCGCAGCAGCCAGTTGAGCGAGCCCAGGGTCTCGTCGAGGGCGGTCGCGAGCACCCCGCCGTGCGCGAGCCCCGGAGCGCCCTGATGGGCGGGGCGCACGGTGAACTCGGCGGTGACCGAGACACCCTCGCCGGCCCGCGCCTCCAGGTGCAGCCCGTGGGGCTGCTCGCCGCCACAGCCGAAACACTGGCCGTAGTGCGCACCGAGCAGCTCACCGGGCGCGGGAGCGTCCGGGTGTCGCACAGGTTGCGCCGCGTCGGCGGGAGGCTTGAGAGCCGGGGAAGTACCACTCACAGGCGCAGACCTTACCCGCGCGTCGGGGGTATCAGGACACCGTGCCAAGCTTGTTTCATGCAGCCCTCCGCCGTCCCGTACGACGAACGCCTCACCGCCCCCCGCTCCTGGTGGCTGATCTCCCTCCTGGTCGGGGTCGCCTTCGCGCTGATCCTGCTCCCCTTCGGCACGCTCCCGCTGCTCGGCGGCCTGGTCGGCGGCACCGCCGCGGCGGCGGTCATGGCGAGCTCCTACGGCTCGCTGCGCATCCGTGTGGTGGGTGACTCGCTGATCGCGGGTGAGGCGAAGATCCCGGTGTCGGCGCTGGGCGAGGCGGAGGTCCTGGACCCGGAGGAGGCCCGGGCCTGGCGGACGTACAAGGCGGACACCCGCGCCTTCCTGCTGCTGCGGGCCTACATCCCGAGGGCGCTGAAGGTCGAGGTCACCGATCCGGCCGACCCGACGCCCTACCTGTACCTGTCGACCCGGGAGCCGGAGCGGCTGGCCGAGGCGCTGAATGCGGCCCGCACCGCCGCCGCCTAGGACATTCGTGCAGGGCTTCACCCAGCGGTGAAGCCCGCGTTCTCACCGGGGCGCCCGAAGTCTCACGGAAGTCTTACCCCTCCAGCTCCAGCGGGTTCGCCGGCGCCTCCAGGGCGGGCAGATCGGGCAGCGCGTCCCACGGCACCTGGATCCTGCGCAGGTCCTGGCGGATGCGCTCGGCGAGCTTCCTGGTGTCGCGGCGGTTCATGACCGCCCCCACGGCCGCGCCGACCATGAACGGCATCAGGTTCGGCAGATCACGGATCATCCGCTTCATGATCTGCTGCCGCAGCTGCTGCTTCATGGGGCCGCTCACGGCGGTGTTGAACGTCGACGGCTTCCTCACGTCGATCCCGCGCTCCCCGGACCAGGAGTTCAGATACGCGGTGCTGCGCTCCCTGAGGTTCCCGGGCGGCCGTACGCCGTAGACCTCGTGCAGTTCGGCGATCAGCTTCAGCTCGATCGCGGCCACGCCGGTGATCTCGGCGGCCAGTTCGGTCGGCATCGCCGGCGGCACGGGAAGCATCGCCGCCGCACCGACCCCCGCTCCGACCGTCGCGGTGGCGCTCGCGGCGCCTGTGACGAGCTTGTCGGCGAGTTCCTCGGGTCCCAGGCCGGGGAACTGGCGGCGGAGGGTCGCGAGGTCCCGTACGGGGACACGCGGGGCGTTCTCGATGATCCGGTCGGTGAGGTACGCCAGGCCCGCCCTGGCCCGGCTGCCGCCCTTGCGGACCCCTTCCCGGGCCTTGTCCCGGATCGCCGCCCCACGCCGTCTGGCGACGGGAGGAGGCGTCCTGGTCGTATCGGCCGGTACCGGGAGGTCGGCCCGGTCGGCCGCCGGTTCGAGCGAGGCTCCCGGATCGAAAGAGCCCCGCTCGTCTTCACGCGCGCGCTGAGGGCCGCCGGACGGCCCTTGGTCCGCCTTCCGCAGGGGAAAGCGGCGCTTCCGAGGAGGGGTCGAGCCAGTCATGCCCGACCCGCCCTCAGTCGCAGTCGCGGCAGATCGGCTGGCCGTTCTTCTCGCGGGCCAGCTGGCTGCGGTGGTGCACCAGGAAGCAGCTCATGCAGGTGAACTCGTCCTGCTGCTTGGGCAGCACCCGGACGGCCAGCTCCTCGTTGGAGAGGTCTGCTCCGGGAAGTTCCAGGCCTTCGGCGGCCTCGAACTCGTCGACGTCGACAGCGGACGTCGACTTGTCGTTGCGACGTGCCTTGAGCTCTTCAAGGCTGTCCGAGTCGACGTCGTCGTCGGTCTTGCGTGGGGTGTCGTAATCCGTTGCCATGTCGCTCTCCCCCTCTGGGTGTCTGCGGTGTCTCCAGCGCACGTAACGCGTGAGAGGCCGGACTTGTGCCCGACCCGAGGCGGAGATTTTGCCTCACATCAAGGTCTGTTACTCAATCGACACCCAACCGGACTCCTCTTGAGTGATCGGGTTGGATGGCGATCGGGACCGTACACGGTCCGAATCCCGCACTTCAAAGGCGTCTCACCGTGTACTTCCCGTGATCAGGACCCCTGAAAACCCGGATTTTCCCGGCTTTCCGACAGGGTGCATGATCACTGAGAGTAGATGGCCGGAAAATCTCCCTTGTGATCGATCACACACGGAACAGTCCGTCGGGTGCCCAGAAAATTCCGCGCAAAGCGAACATCTTTGTGTGTCGATCTCAGTGCGGGGGCCATGGTCTCAGACCGGCAGGGTCACTCGCATCACGAGCCCACCCCCTTCGCGCGGCTGAGCCGCGATGTGCCCGCCGTGCGCCCGCGCCACGGACCGCACGATGGACAGGCCGAGCCCGACGCCCTTGTCGCTGCCGGTGCGGTCGGCGCCGCGCAGCCGCTTGAAGGGCTCGAAGAGATCGTCCACCTCGTACGCCGGCACGACCGGGCCCGTGTTGGAGACCGTGAGCACCGCGTGGCCGTGCTGGACCTCCGTGGTGACCTCCACCCAGCCGTCCTCGGGCACGTTGTAGCGCACGGCGTTCTGCACGAGGTTCAGGGCGATGCGCTCCAGCAGGACGCCGTTGCCCTGCACGACCGCGGTCCTGCGCTCGCCGCGGATCGCCACGCCCTTGGCCTCGGCCTCGGCGTACACCTGGTCGACCGCCTGCTCGGCGACCTCGGCGAGGTCCACAGGCTTGCGCTCGACGATCTGGTTGTCGCTGCGGGCGAGCAGCAGCAGGCCCTCCACGAGCTGCTCGCTGCGCTCGTTGGTGGCCAGCAGCGTCCTGCCGAGCTGCTGGAGCTCCACCGGCGCACCGGGATCGGACAGGTGCACCTCCAGGAGCGTGCGGTTGATCGCCAGCGGTGTCCGCAGCTCGTGCGAGGCGTTGCCGACGAAGCGCTGCTGGGCCGTGAAGGCCCGCTCCAGGCGCTCCAGCATGTCGTCGAAGGTGTCGGCCAGTTCCTTGATCTCGTCGTCCGGGCCGTCCAGCTCGATACGGCGGGAGAGGTCCGAGCCCGCCACCGCGCGGGCGGTGCGCAGGATCCGGCCGAGCGGCGACAGGACGCGGCCCGCCATGGCGTAGCCGAAGGCGAAGGCGATGATCGCGAGGCCGAGCAGGGCCAGCAGGGAACGGCTGAGGAGGTCGTCGAGGGCGTGCTGGCGCTGGTCGTTGACACAGGCGTTGATGGCCTTGTTCATGACCTCGGGGGTGCCGCTCGAGGGCAGGTTGCGGCAGATGTCGCTGGTGACACTGCCTGAGTTGATCTCGAAGGGCAGTTTGCTGCCGACGTTCAGCGCCTGGGCGGCGACGAGGTAGATGATCGACAGCAGCAGGATGCCGGCGATCAGGAACATGCCGCCGTACAGCAGGGTGAGCCTTATCCGGATGGTCGGGCGCAGCCAGGGCAGCTGCGGGGCCGGCCGCCTGGGGTCCCAGGTGGGTTTCGGGGGTGCCTGGGGAGGAGCGGGAGTCGAGGCCACGGGATATCAGATCCGGTAACCCGAGCCGGGGACGGTGACGATCACCGGGGGCTCGCCGAGCTTGCGGCGAAGGGTCATGACGGTCACCCGCACGACGTTGGTGAAGGGGTCGGTGTTCTCGTCCCAGGCCTTCTCCAGGAGCTGCTCCGCGGAGACGACGGCGCCCTCGGAGCGCATCAGCACCTCCAGGACGGCGAACTCCTTCGGCGCGAGCTGGACCTCCTTGCCGTCGCGGAAGACCTCGCGGCGGTTGGGGTCGAGCTTGATCCCTGCGCGCTCCAGGACCGGCGGCAGCGGCACGCTGGTGCGCCGGCCGAGGGCACGCACGCGTGCCGTCAGCTCACTGAAGGCGAAGGGCTTCGGCAGATAGTCGTCGGCGCCGATCTCCAGGCCCTCGACACGGTCGCTGACGTCACCGGAGGCCGTGAGCATCAGCACGCGCGTGGGCATGCCGAGTTCGACGATCTTGCGGCAGACGTCGTCGCCGTGGACGAGGGGGAGGTCACGGTCGAGGACGACCACGTCGTAGTCGTTGACGCCGATGCGCTCCAGGGCGGCCGCACCGTCGTACACGACGTCGACGGCCATGGCCTCCCGGCGCAGTCCGGTGGCCACCGCATCGGCGAGCAGCTGCTCGTCCTCGACGACGAGTACGCGCACGTCGCTTGTCCTTCCTGTGTCCACCCGCGTAGCGCGCTTCGGGCACGCACGGGCAGGGAGTTCGGGTGAGTGTTGCTCTCCATCCTGCCCTTTTCGGCCATAAGTCGGCGGTAAGGCGGATGAGGGGCAGCTGAAAGACGGGTGTGAGAGCGGGAATGCGGGATTTTCTCGCGCGGTTGAGGTTTCCGTCGGAAGGAGCGGGGGGAGGACGGCTTTACACCCCGCGATCACGCTCTGCATGTGCCGTACCACCATGCGGCACGACGCGGTCCCGTTTGTCCAGAGCGGGCGTGGGTGTCCGGCACCGTCGCCGCCCGGCAGGGCAGCGCTGGGCACCCGCAAGAGACGTGATCGCCCCTTTCGACCGGCACACCCCCGTGCCACCGACCCACGACCCAGGACGAGGGGGCGCAGCATGGACGCATTCACCGCAGGACTTCTGCAGCGCATAAGGGCGACCGAGACCGACCTGACGCGGGCTCGCAACGAGGGCGACGACTTCCTCGTCGAGGTGGAGCAGGGCGAGCTCGACGACCTGCGCCGCCTCGCCGCCGAGCACGGTGTGGAGGTCGGCGCCTAGCGTCTGATCGGCTTCGCGGCACGACAGCGGACCCCCGGCGAATCCAGCGCCGGGGGTCCGCTCCGTCTGCGTGCGGCCGCGTTCACCTCTTGTTCGTACGGGGTCCGCCTGTGCGTTCTTTCGTACGGCGGCCTCAGTCGTGCCAGGCTCCGAAGTCCTCCAGGAGCCGCTGGAGGGGCTCGAAGACGCCCGGGGTGCCCGCGACCGTGAGGGCCGGGTTGGGGCGCTCTCCGGGGCGTCCGCCGGTCAGGGCGCCCGCCTCCCGGGCCACGAGGTCGCCCGCCCCGTAGTCCCAGGCGTTCAGGCCGCGCTCGTAGTAGCCGTCGAGGCGGCCCGCGGCCAGGTCGCACAGGTCGACCGCCGCCGATCCACCGCGGCGGATGTCGCGGAGCAGCGGGATCAGCTTCCCGGCCACCTCGGCCTGGTGGGTGCGGACCTCGCTGACGTAGTTGAAGCCCGTCGACACCAGGGCCTGCTCCAGGGGCGGCGCCGGACGGCAGGCCAGCCTGCGCTCGCCCTCCCAGGCACCGGTGGCCCAGGCGCCCCCGCCGCGGACCGCGTGGAAGGTCTCCCCGCGCATCGGCACCGCGACGACCCCGACGACGGTCTCGCCGTCCTGCTCGGCCGCGATGGAGACGGACCAGGTCGGCAGCCCGTAGAGGTAGTTGACGGTGCCGTCGAGCGGGTCGATCACCCAGCGGATCCCGCTGGTGCCCTCGGTGGAGGCGCCCTCCTCGCCGAGGAAGCCGTCGTCCGGGCGGTGCTCGGAGATCAGGTCGGTGATCAGCTTCTCCGCCGCGATGTCCATCTCGGTCACCACGTCGATGGGGCTGGACTTGGTCCTGGCGACCGCGAGGTCGGCCGGGCGGCCGTCCCGGAGCAGGGTGCCGGCGCGCCGGGCCGCCTCCTGGGCCAGCCGAAGCAGTTCCGCGTGCAGGGGGTCGGTCACGGCGCTCCTCACGCGTACGGGCTGTCGGCGCCCGCGGCGGCGGGCTTGAGGGCGCGGGCGGGGCAGCAGCCGACCGGGCAGAGGTTGTGGCTCGCCCCGAGGGCGCCCAGGGCGCAGGGGGTGACCTCCTGGCCGCGCTCGGCCGCGGCGCGCTCCAGGACCAGGTCGCGGATCGCGGCGGCGAACCGCGGGTCGGCACCGACGGTCGCCGAGCGGCGCATCGGCAGGCCCAGCTCCTCGGCCTTGGCCTTGGCCTCGGTGTCGAGGTCGTAGAGGACCTCCATGTGGTCGGAGACGAAGCCGATGGGCGCGACCACCACGGCCGGGACGCCGGCCGCGTGCCGCTCCTCCAGGTGGTCGCAGATGTCGGGCTCCAGCCACGGGATGTGCGGGGCGCCGGAGCGCGACTGGTAGACGAGCTGCCAGGGGTGGTCGACGCCGGTGCGCTCGCGGACCGCGTCGGCGATCAGCCGGGCGACCTCCAGGTGCTGGGCGACGTACGCGCCGCCCTCGCCGTGGCTCTCGGCCGGGCCGGAGGTGTCGGCGGACGCGGTCGGGATCGAGTGGGTCGAGAAGGCGATGTGGGCGCCGTCACGGACGTCCTCGGGGAGCTCGGCGAGGGACGCGATCACCCCGTCGACCATCGGCTCCACGAAGCCGGGGTGGTTGAAGTAGTGCCGCAGCTTGTCGATCGACGGCAGCTCCAGGCCCTCGGCCTCCAGGGCGGCCAGCGAGTCGGCGAGGTTCTCGCGGTACTGGCGGCAGCCCGAGTAGGAGGCGTAGGCGCTGGTGGCGAGGACCAGGATCCGGCGGTGGCCGTCGGCGACCATCTCGCGCAGGGTGTCGGTGAGGTAGGGCGCCCAGTTGCGGTTGCCCCAGTAGATCGGCAGGCCGAGGCCGTGGTCCGCGAAGTCCTTGCGGAGGGCGTCCAGCAGGGCGCGGTTCTGGTCGTTGATGGGGCTGACCCCGCCGAACAGGAAGTAGTGCTGCCCGACTTCCTTCAGGCGTTCCTTGGGGATGCCGCGCCCCCGCGTCACGTTCTCCAGGAACGGGACCACGTCGTCCGGGCCCTCGGGGCCTCCGAACGAGAGCAGGAGCAGGGCGTCGTAGGGGGTGGCGTCGAGCGCGTCTCGCATGGGTCGATCCTGTCATCCGGTACTGACAGCCGGGAAACGGCGGGGTGACCACCCGGGTTCCCGGGCCGTTCGGACGGGTGCGTTAGGGTCACCTCACTCGTAAGCTGTATGAGGCTCGTTCGCGCCTTACTCGTTCGTGCCGTACGGAAGCCCGAGTCCCCGCTCACCGTCCGACCGGAGCCCCTTGTGCCCAGCCCCTACCGCGCCCTGTTCGCCGCCCCCGGCTCCAAGGGCTTCTCCGCCGCGGGCTTCGTCGGCCGGATGCCGCTGTCGATGATGGGCATCGGCGTGGTGACGATGATCTCGCAGCTCACCGGCAGGTACGGGCTCGCGGGCACGCTGTCGGCCACCATCGCGCTGGCCGCCGCGGCGATCGGACCGCAGGTCTCGCGCCTGGTGGACCTGCACGGCCAGCGGCGGGTGCTGCGCCCGGCGACCCTGGTCGCGCTCGTGGCCGCCGCGGGGATGCTGCTGGCCGCGCACTTCGGCTGGCCGGACTGGGTGCTGTTCGTGTGCGCCGTCGGCATCGGCGCGGTGCCGAGCCTCGGCGCGATGATCCGCTCGCGGTGGGCGGCCCTGTACCGCGGCACCCCGCAGCTGCACACCGCGTACTCCTTCGAGTCCGTCGTCGACGAGGTCTGCTTCATCTTCGGACCGATCATCTCCATCGGGCTGTCCACGGCCTGGTTCCCGGAGGCGGGCCCGCTGCTCGCGGCCTGCTTCCTGGCGATCGGCGTCTTCTGGCTGACCGCGCAGCGCGCCACCGAGCCGGCGCCGCATCCGCGCACCGAGCACAGCGGCGGTTCGGCGCTGCGCTCGCGCGGTCTCCAGGTCCTGGTGGCCACCTTCGTGGCGACCGGCACGATCTTCGGGGCGGTGGACGTGGTCACCGTGGCCTTCGCCGACGAACAGGGTCACAAGGCGGCCGCGAGCGTGGTCCTCGCGCTCTACGCGGCGGGCTCGTGCGTCGCGGGCCTCGTCTTCGGGCTGTTGCGCTTCTCGGGAGCGCCCGAGCGACGCTGGCTCCTGGGCATATGCGCCATGGCCGTGAGTATGATCCCCCTCCTACTGGTCGGAAACTTGCCGTTTCTGGCCGTGGCGCTGTTCGTTGCGGGTCTGTCCATCGCTCCGACGATGATCACGACGATGTCCCTGATCGAGCAGCACGTACCACGCGCGCAACTGACCGAGGGCATGACCTGGATCAGTACCGGGCTGGCGGTCGGGGTGGCCCTCGGCTCCTCCATCGCCGGCTGGGTCATCGACGCGGCCGGTGCGCGGGCCGGGTACGGGGTTCCGGCGGTGTCCGGGGCCGTCGCGGTCGCGGTCGGTTTCCTGGGGTACCGCCGGCTCAGCAGGCCGGCTCCACGTCGGGGAGGAACCGTTGAGCACGGCAGCGAGCGGGAAGAACGGCACGTGGCGTAACTGGGGCGGCACGGTCGCCGCCCGTCCCGCGCGGGAGGTCACACCCGCCTCGGTCGACGAGCTGGCGGCTGCCGTACGGAAGGCCGCCGAGGACGGTCTGAAGGTGAAGGCCGTCGGCACCGGGCACTCCTTCACGTCGATCGCGGCAACCGACGGTGTATTGATCCGCCCTCAACTGTTGACCGGTATCCGCAACATCGACCGGGACGCCATGACCGTCACGGTGGAGGCCGGCACCCCGCTCAAGAGGCTCAACCTGGCTCTCGCGCGCGAGGGGCTGTCGCTCACCAACATGGGCGACATCATGGAGCAGACGGTCTCGGGGGCCACCAGTACCGGCACCCACGGCACGGGCCGGGAGTCGGCCTCGATAGCCGCCCAGATCAGGGGACTTGAGCTGGTCACGGCCGACGGGTCGGTGCTCAGCTGCTCCGAGAAGGAGAACCCGGAGGTCTTCGCGGCCGCGCGGATCGGCCTGGGCGCGCTCGGCATCGTCACCGCGATCACCTTCGCCGTCGAGCCGATCTTCCTGCTCACCGCCCGCGAGGAGCCGATGAGCTTCGAGAAGGTCGCCGGCACCTTCGACGAACTCTGGGCCGAGAACGAACACTTCGAGTTCTACTGGTTCCCGCACACCGACTCCACCAACACCAAGCGCAACAACCGCAGCGCGGGGCCCGAACAGCCGGTGCCGCAGCTCAAGGGCTGGATCGAGGACGAGTTCCTCTCCAACGGGGTCTTCCAGGTGGCGCAGTGGGTGGGCCGGGCGGCGCCGGGCACGATCCCCTCCATAGCCCGGATCTCCAGCAAGGCGCTGTCCGCGCGGACCTACACCGACATCCCGTACAAGGTCTTCACCTCGCCCCGCCGGGTGCGGTTCGTGGAGATGGAGTACGCCGTCCCGCGCGAGGCCGTGGTCGGGGCACTGCGGGAACTGAAGGCCATGGTCGAGCGCTCGGGCCTCAGGGTCAGTTTCCCCGTCGAGGTGCGCACCGCGCCCGCGGACGACATCACGCTGTCCACCGCGTCCGGCCGGGACAGCGCGTACATCGCCGTCCACATGGCCAAGGGGACGCCGTACCAGGCGTACTTCACGGCGGCGGAGCGGATCTTCACGGCGCACGAGGGGCGCCCGCACTGGGGCAAGGTGCACACGCGCGACGCCGAGTACTTCGACGGCGTCTACCCGCGCTTCGGCGAGTTCACCGCGCTGCGGGACCGGCTCGACCCCGAGCGCCGCTTCCAGAACGACTACTTGCGCAGGGTGTTGGGTCCGTAGCGCAGGCACCGGCCGTTCCGTTTCTGGATATTGCGTGAAGTGCGCCACGTCCAAGATCCCTGAACCGCTCAACGGGCGGCCGGACATCACTTCTTGAACGAAGTTGAGTGGCGTGCCAATCCACGCACGTGGCCCAAATGGAGTACTGTTGCGAGCCCTGGGTCCGGTCTCCCGCCTGGGCGTCCGTGGCCTTCAAGGGCGGCCGGAAGGGGGCCAGTTGCACAGGGTGACGGAGTTGGTCACTTAGCGTTGCGAATAGGTAACCGTGCCATAACGGCGATCCAGGGCCCGTGCCCGACACGCCGGGCAACTCGGCAAGGTTGTGGCAGGCTGCACCCGGGCAGGCCACACTCGACTAGCGGAAGCAGCGACGCACGTGACGTCGGCAGGCACCACCCGGGAGGTCCCCATGCCCGAACTGCGTGTCGTGGCCGTCTCCAATGACGGCACACGGCTGGTGCTGAAGGCTGCCGACTCAACGGAGTACACGCTTCCGATCGACGAGCGGCTGCGCGCTGCGGTGCGCGGCGACCGTCCCCGCCTCGGTCAGATCGAGATCGAGGTCGAAAGCCATCTCCGTCCCCGCGACATCCAGGCGCGTATACGCGCGGGTGCCACCGCGGAAGAGGTAGCCCAGCTCGCAGGCATCCCCGTAGACCGTGTACGGCGCTTCGAGGGCCCCGTGCTCGCCGAGCGCGCCTTCATGGCCGAACGAGCCCGCAAGACCCCGGTCCGCCGGCCCGGCGAGAACGCGGGCCCGCAGCTCGGCGAGGCCGTGCAGGAGCGGCTGTTGCTGCGCGGCGCCGAGAGGGACACCGTCCAGTGGGATTCCTGGCGCCGTGACGACGGCACCTGGGAGGTGCTGCTGGTCTACTGCGTCGCGGGCGAACCGCACTCGGCGAGCTGGACCTACGACCCGCCCAGGCGGCTCGTCCAGGCCGTCGACGAGGAGGCCCGCTCGCTGATCGGCGAGTCCGACGACCTCGCCGCGCCGGAGCCGAGCTTCCCGTTCGTGCCGCGGATCGCCCGGCTGCCGCGCGACCGGCCGCTGGACCGCGCCCTCGACCGGCCGAGCCTGCCCCCGGCCGAGCCCGTCGAGGAGGCCGTCGCCGAACGGGACTCGCTGACCAGCCTCTTGGAGGCGGTGCCGAGCTTCCGGGGCGACATGGTCGTACCGGAGCGGCCGTCCGAGACGGCGACCGTCGAGGAGCCCGACCCGGAGCCCGAGGCGGAGGAGCCCCCGGCTCCCGCGGCCTCGGCGGGGTCCGCCTACGCGGACGTCCTCATGCCGCGCTCGGTGGCCAGCCACCGCGACCGCCTCATCGGCGCGACCGACCGCCAGGCGGAGGCCGACGGCGTCCGCCCGGGCCGCAGAGCGGCGGTCCCGAGCTGGGACGAGATCGTGTTCGGCACTCTGCGCAAGAAGC